>CAYVDX010000053.1:0-11561 GCA_964450485.1 uncultured Calditrichaceae bacterium | reverse complement strand
CATATTTGATCAGCAGCTTCACAGCAAAATCGTGGCAAAATTCGGCGGCGAAGAAATTCCCATCGGCGATTTTTCCGCATCGGAGATCATCACGGTTTCCGGTAAAAATGTGAGCGATTTTGCCTACAAAATGCAATCTTCCGAGAAAATTAGCGACGCGGTCGGCAGCGGCGTTCAACACCACATCACGGGCGTCAGCGCCGACGGTTTACAGAAAGATATCGCCATCACCCTTTACGACGATTTTCCCCAAATGGCTGTTTACAAAGTAACTTACACCAACACCGGCGATGCAGACATTGTCGTGGATGGCTGGACGAACAATCGTTATTCGATTTCTGCGAAAAATAACAGCGCGGACCAACCGCCGTTTTGGAGCTATCAAAGCGGCTCGTACGAATCGCGGCCGGATTGGGTGCTGCCCATTTCCGCGGGATTTTCTCAACAAAATTACATGGGCATGAATGACACCGATTACGGCGGCGGCACGCCGGTCAGCGATGTTTGGCGGAAAGACGTCGGCATGGCGGTCGGGCATTTGGCGTTGGTTCCAAAGTTGGTTTCCCTGCCGGTGGAAATGACGGACAGCGGAGCCGCAACCCTCGCCGTGCAATACGCGGGCAAACGAACGCTCAAAAAGGGAACGGATTTTACGACCATCCAAACCTTTGTCGCCGTGCATCAAAAAGATTATTTCAACGCCTTGAGCGAGTATCGCCGCATGATGGAAAAGCGGGGGATTCAGTTTGATAAACCGAAAGATTCGGCATACCAGCCGGTGTGGTGCGCCTGGGGCTACGAGCGCAATTTTACCGTTGATCAAATTTATAAAACCCTGCCGGAAGTCAAAAAGCTGGGCTTTGAGTGGGCGGTTTTGGATGACGGCTGGCAGACCGCCGAGGGCGATTGGTATCTCAACAAGGCAAAATTTCCCCACGGCGATCGGGACATGCGAAAGTTCGTAAAAACCATCAACGGTTACGGCTTGAAGGCGAAGCTCTGGTGGGCGCCGCTGGCGGTGGATCCGGGCACGGATCTGATCAAAAATCACCCGGAATACTTGCTGCTCAACAAGGATGGTTCGAAGCAAAAAATCAGTTGGTGGGATGCGTATTACCTTTGTCCGGCTTACCCGCCGGTGCGGGAATACACCAAAAACCTGGTCGCCAAAATTATGAAAACCTGGGGATACGAAGGGCTGAAAATTGACGGGCAGCACCTCAACGGCGCACCGCCTTGTTACAACCCGGCGCATCATCACGCCCGCCCGGAAGAGTCCGTTGAAAGTGTGCCGGCATTTTTCAAAACGATTTACGAAACCGCGTTGGCCATTCACAAAAACGCGGTGGTGGAAATTTGTCCCTGCGGCACGGCATACTCGTTTTTTAACCTGCCCTACATGAACCAGGCCGTCTCTTCGGACCCGGAAAGCTCCTGGCAAATTCGCCTGAAGGGGAAAACGTTCAAAGCGTTGATGGGCCCGCAAGCGCCCTATTACGGCGATCACGTGGAATTGAGCGACGGCGGGCACGATTTTGCCTCGACCGTGGGCGTCGGCGGGATTATCGGCACAAAATTCACCTGGCCGGTGGGCGCGCACGTGAATACCGAGAGCGGCGACGTCAGCCTGACCCGGGAACGCGAGGCGGAATGGGCAAAGTGGAATAACATTTATCTCGATAAAATGCTGCCGAAAGGCGAATATTTGGGCGGGCTGTACGACATCGGATTCGACAAACCGGAGGCGCACGCCATTCGCAAGAACGGCAAAATGTATTACGCTTTTTATGCGAAGAAATGGAATGACGAGATCGAACTGCGCGGATTGGACGTGGGAAAATATGTTGTCTCGGATTATGTGAACAACCGACGGTTGGGCGACGTGCAAGGGCCGGTAGCAAAGCTGAAGGTTACGTTTAATGAATATTTATTATTGGAAGCCGTTCCTGTTGGGGACTAAAGACAAAAAATTGATTAAAAACATGGCAGAATAATTATTTGGCAGAATGATTTTTATTTTTTATGACTATTGAAATTAAGCGTGACATACAGCGAATCAATGAGGAGGAGTTCCACCGAATTGATTACCAGGTAACCGGAATTGCGTTCGAAATTCACAATGAGCTTGGCAGGTTGTGGAATGAAAAAATTGTATTTGTGTAGTAGCTCCGCCTGACGATAAATCGACAGGCTCAGAGGTGCAAGCGCCATGAATGGCGCTAAAATAGCCCGATTCATCGGGCTTCCACCGCTGAGCTGTGGGATTCATCCCACAGCGGATTGAATTCGTCAACAGTAACATTAATACCGGTGATAATGAGAAAATATTGGCTTAAAATAAACGTTTCAACGGTTTCCATATTCATTGCTACACAAATACGAAGTAATTATTCTGCCAATCAATCATTCTGCCATATAATTGACTTTTATACGAGGCTAAACATGCAATACATTAAGATTTTAATCGCTGTTATTTTGATGTTCGCAACGGCGCACGCCGCGGAGTTTTATGTCTCGACATCCGGGGATAATAACAATTCCGGGGCGTCGGGCGCGCCGTGGCGCACGGTTCAATACGCCGTAAACCACGTGAATGCCGGAGATGTGATTTACGTGCTCGACGGCATTTACAACGAGTTGGTCACGTTTAACGTCTCCGGTTCCGCGGCGGGCGGATACATCACCCTGCAAAACGCGCCCGGTCACGCCCCGGTGTTGGATGCAACCGGCTTGACCGGCAGCCTCCCGGCGTTGATCAAAATCGTCAATCGCGGCTACATCCGGGTTTCCGGGTTTGAAATACGCAATTTGATCACCTCGAACACCGGCGTTTTTCCGGCGGGGATCTGGGTGCGCGGCGAGTCGCATCACATCGAAATTCGCAGCAACCGGGTTCATCACATTCAGCAAAACAACGGCGCAAACGCCGGGGCGCACGGCATTGCCATTTACGGCACCAGCGGCAATGCCGCCATTCACGATATCCTTCTCGATAACAACGAAGTGCGCGATTGCATTCTCGGCTGGAGCGAAGCCCTGGTGCTCAACGGCAACGTGCGCAATTTTGTGGTGAGCAACAACGTCGTTCACGATTGCAACAATATCGGCTACGATTTTATCGGCTTTGAAGGCGAATGCAGTGGCTGCTCCGGCAATTTTGGCGACAATGTCGATCGGGCCCGGGACGGACTGGTCACCGGCAACATCGTCTATAACATCGACAGCAACGGCAACCCGGCATACGGCACGGAACGCAGCGCGGACGGTTTTTACGTCGATGGCGGCGCGAATATCATTTTTGAAAGAAATATCGCTTACAATTGCAACCTCGGTTTTGAACTGGCCAGCGAACATTTCGGCAAAACCACCGAAGGCGTTATTGTTCGCAACAATTTTATTTTCAACAATCAAGTGCTGGGCATTTCCACCGGCGGCTACAGTTCCGGCACGGGCCCCGGCGGCGGCGAGGCAAGGAATAATTATATTGTGAACAACACTTTTTATCATAATACCACCTCCGACCGACCGGCGGATAATTGGGGCGCGGAAATTCTTTTGCAGAATCGCAACATCGACAATGTCTATAAAAACAACATCGTTTACGCCCGTTCCGGCCGGCCGCGTGCCTCCATCGACGGCGCTTTGAACAGCGGGAATGTTTGGGGAAACCAGCTTTATTTCGGCAGCAACGCCGGGTCAACGCCGGGCAGCGTGATGTCGGCGGACCCGCTGTTGAGCGATCCGGGAAACGGCGATTTGCACATCGCCGCAAATTCTCCCGCCGTTGACGCCGGGGAGACGCTCGATACATCGATTGTCGGAACAGTAGATTTCGACGGCAACAACCGCATCGGCGGCGCTGCGATTGACATTGGCGCGCACGAAGCCAACGCGGGTGTCGTTGCCATCGTTCCCGGCGATGGTGACGCGCTGCCTCAAACGCCGGTTCTGTATCAAAATTACCCGAATCCCTTTAATCCGGCGACAATGATTCGTTTTGATCTGCCGGAGACGAGTCATGTGAAATTGGTCGTTTACAATGTCGATGGGCAAAAAGTAGCGACGCTCATCGACGAAACGCTTGCGCCCGGAAGCTATCAACAACGCTGGAACGCGGCTGACGGGCAGGGCAATGAACTCGCCGCCGGTGTGTATTACCTGCGCCTGGTTTCCGGGAACTTTGAAAAAACCATTAAAGCGCTGCTGATTAAATGAAACGGTTTCAACGATATTTTTTCCTGATTTTCCTTGTGGCGATGGCGGCAAGCCTTTTCGCGCAAACGGCCGTCATTGAATACTCGCCGAGCGACGCGATTTTTCCCAATCCGGAACGGGGATTCTATGCCCACCGGGAAGTTCAGGCAGAGGGCAGCGCGTTGAGTCTGTCCGATTTGCGATTCCAGCGCAGCCAAAACCGCGCCCTGGTTTTTCGGATATATTATCTAAAATCATTCCGGGACAAAGCCCTCAGCCAGGCGCAGTTAGACCTTATTCAGCAGGATTTCAACACCATGCGAACCGCCGGCGTGAAATGCGTGCTGCGCTTTGCCTACAGCCAGGGCATCGGCCAGCCGGACGCGCCGTTGGCGATTATCCGGCAACATTTGGATCAACTCCGGCCGCTGTTGGAAGCGAACAAAGACGTCATCGCCGTGATGCAGGCCGGGTTTATCGGCGCGTGGGGCGAATGGCATTCCTCGACCCACGGTCTGGCAAACACGGCGGGCATGCGCGCCGTGCTGTTCAAAATACTGCAAGTGCTGCCGGATCGAATGGTGCAGGTGCGCACGCCCCGTTATAAACAAAACATCTTTTTGGAAATCCCGCCGCTGCCGCCTTCCGAAGCCTTTTCCGGGAGCGACATCGCCAGAACCGGGCATCACAACGATTGCTTTTTGGCCAGTTGGGACGATTTCGGCACGTACACCGACACCCTGCGCGAGAAAAATTATCTGAACCAGGAAAATCGCTATGTGCCGATGGGCGGGGAAACCTGCAATCCCAGCGCATTTTCCGGCTGCAACAATGCGCTGAAGGAAATGGCGCGCATGAGATGGTCGTATCTCAACCGGGATTATCATCCCACCGTGCTCAACGGGTTTATCACCGGCGGCTGCATGGATGAAATCAGGCGCCGCCTGGGCTATCGCTTCTCGCTGATCAAAACCGAACATTCCCAGGCCGTGAAACCGGGGAGCGGGTTCGCCATTTCAATCGAGTTGACCAACAGCGGCTGGGCGTCGCCGTTTAATCCCCGGGATGTGGAAATTTTGCTGCGAAACACCGCTGACAGCGCCGTTTATTTCGCCAAATTGCCGGACGATCCGCGTTTTTGGCAAAGCGGCGACACGGTTTTTGTGGACGCTGAAATCGGCGTTCCCGCGTCCATGCCGGATGGTGATTACACGGTATTGCTTAATTTACCCGACCCGGAACCGTCGATTCACCAGCGCCCTGATTACGCCATGCGCTTGGCAAACCCGGATGTTTGGGAGCCGCAAACCGGCTATAACAATTTGCTCACGGAAATGACCGTTGACGCCCAGGCAAACGGCGATCCGTTCGGCGATTCACTGTTTTTTCAGCCGCTGGAACCGGTCACGGCGATTGTTACTGATCCGCCAATCGCGCCGATGAAAATTCGCCTGACACAAAACTATCCCAATCCCTTTAATCCAACCACGACAATTGAATTTTTCCTGCCGGCTGCTTTGGGGCCGCAAGCTGCCTTGACGACGCTGAAGATTTACAACACCGTGGGCCAAGAAGTCGCTGCGCTGGTATCGGAAAGACTTTCCGCGGGGAATCATCGCTATCGTTGGGACGCAAGCAAACTGGCAAGCGGAGTTTATTTTTATAAATTAGAAGTGGGCAAATATGCTTTAGTCAAAAAGGCATTATTTTTAAAATAACCCGTATGTTCTATCGGGAATTTTCAAAAAAGCGCGTTTTTATTTCATTTTCAAAAAATGTGATCACGGCAATGATGTAATCTTTATTTTTCGTTATTATTAGCATAACGCAATTAAACAGGGACGTTTATGAAGCAGCCAACAACACCAAAAGATTTTGATCAGCAACAGACCCATCCGTGTCAGCATTCTCTCAAACGATTTTATATCGATGAAACCAAAGTGGGTTATTTATACCGCCATGGCCGTTTTTGGCATTTCTCTGAATGACTGAGCCGTTTATTCAAGGCGATGTTGATTGGAGGGTTTAGATAAAGAAATATTGTTTTTAAACTTTATCCACGTTTATCCGCGAAAATCCGCGGCTGAATGGTAACGAAACGCGTTTTAAAATACGAAAAAAAAGCCGCCAAACAACCTCGCGCCCGGTGGTTATCCGGAAATCGCCGGGCGCTTTCACCGCACCGCAACCTCCTGATTTAACGAAATTTAAATCAGGAGGTTTTTTATAGGGCCGTTACACTCAGGCGTTGCCGAACCACAAAAAATCCAATCCAGCAAATGAGCGCGATGCCGCCAAAAATAATGGCGGCGCCCGGGTAATCTCTGATCACCCACATGATCAGACCGCGTTCGGAAGATGCAACAAATGTGAATGGCAACAGTGAAAAGAAAATAGCAATCGCCCGAAAAATCGAACGCTGCCGGATCAGTGACCGGGTTTTCCTCAATGCTTTCATTTCGTCCTCCTGTGTTAAGGTTACCGGAATCTCATTTGGAAATAAATTTGTTTTTAGTTTTTGCGCTTCCGCGGCAAATTCCGGGTGACCGGCAAAGAACTTTTCAACGAGTACCACCGTATCTTTGCTGGCTTCTCCGGAAAAATACAAAGGCAATAAATCTAAAATGATATTTTTAGTAATTTCCATCGTTTATTTCCTCCACTTTTTTGGCAATTTGCAGCAGTTTTAGCCGCGCCCGATGAATTTTAACCTTTACTGCCGAAACGGAAAGTTGTAAAATCCGGGCAATTTCCTCATACGAAAGCGCGTCAAATGCGCGCAAAACCAGTGCAGCGCGATCAATTTCCGGCAAAATTTTCAGGTTTTGAAGCGTTTGTCGGAGGTCGGATTGCATTTCGGCAACGTATTCCGCGTTGGGGGATTCATCGACACTGTTTTCATCAAGCATCGTTTTCCGCCGGGATTTGCGTCGCTGCTGAAGAAACAAATTTCGCGCAATCGTAAACAAATAGGCTTTGACTGTCTCTGTTTTCACGGGCGCTTTTGCGGTCCAAACCCGAATAAACGTTTCGGAAACAATATCTTTTGCGTCATCCGGATTCCCACATAGCCAAAACGCAAATCGATAAACATCCGGTGCATATCGCTGGTAGAGGCCGTGAAAGTTGCTAACCGTTTCCTTCATACTCATACTATCCGCAAAAGTATGGAAAGTTACAAGCAGGAGATTTTTTTTTAGAGGATTTATAAAACGCAGTGAATCGCGGCAGAGAAGTTTCACCACTTGTCCAAAGCAGGGCTTTTGTGAAAACCATATTCCAAAGCAGGAGTTTTGGAACAAGTAAGCTACTGTTATTATTAGCGTTAATCGTTGTCGGACTTCTGCTTGGTAACGTATTTTTTCATTAAGCTCTGCTTTATAATTGGGGACGGATTTCTAAAAAAGTAGGCGTTGGGTAAATATTAAAATGTCTTTTCAAACAGCGGTTTTCGCTCACCGCCGAATTGTATACCCATATCTTTGAGCATTTTAAACGGCGGGATACCCCCGGCAAAGATAAAAACAAAGTCATTGGGAATTTCAACGATTTCGTTTTCAACCTGCAATTTGACGGAATCATCGTGAATTTCCGTGACATTCGAGTTGAAAATCGGGCGAATTTTATTGGTTTTGATCATTCGGCTGATGCGATCTTCATTCTTCTTTTTGATTCGAAAAAACTGGTTTTTGCGATAGGAAATTGTAACGGTGTTTCCTTTTTGTCTTGCCAGGCCGATCGCCGCTTCGACAGCGCTATCGCCGCCTCCCACAACCAAAATGCGCCGGTTTTGATAGGATTGCGCGTCGATCAGTTGGTACGCCACCTTCTTCTTGTCTTCACCGGGCACATTCAATTTTCGGGGCGTGCCGCGTCGTCCCATGGCCAGCACCACGTGTCGCGCTGCAAATACCCCGTTTTGACTTTTTATCTGAAAGATATCATCCGCTTTTTTGACGGCTTCAACCCGGTGGTTGGTGTGGCTTTCGATTTTAAATTTTTGGATGATATCATCCCAGATTTCCAGCAAATTTTCTTTGGAATACTCACTGTGTTTCAGCCAGCCGTAGAGTGGAATTTCCACCGGCTTGTTCATTACAAGCTTGCGCCGGGGATACTGCAAAATTGTGCCGCCGGGTTGCTGCTGATCGATCAGCACATACGAGAGATTGTTCTGAATCGCGGCCAGCGCAGCGGTCATGCCGGCGGGACCGGCGCCGACAATGGCAACATCCGGTACGCCGTTGGAAGATTTTTGAGCTTGCTCGCCGAGATGGGTCATCGCCGTTCGCGCCTGACCAATCGCGTTGCGGATCAGCGCGATGCCGCCCAATTCTCCCACTATGTATAAACCGGGAATATTGCTCTGGTAGTGTTCATCCAGCACCGGAATGTCGTCACGCGTGGTGATATCGCCCAACCCGACTTTGATCGCGGACACCGGGCAGGCAGCCTCGCAATGGCCATGCCCGACGCAGCGCAGCCCGTTGATAATCTGTGCCTTACCAAAAACGACGCCGAGCACATCTCCCTCCGGGCAGGCTTTTACACAGGAGCCGCAGCCGATGCAAAATGCCTGGTTGATCATCGGGTATTGCGATCGCGGACGAAGTATGTCTAAACTTTCAGCTTCCTTGAATCGTTGGTAATTTTGGCGCTGTTCCCGGCGATGTTTCAAAAAATACGGCACAAAAATCGCCAGCGCCAGCGCCGTTGTCAATGCGTAAATGATGTATGATTCCATATTTTAAATACCCTTGAACGTGATTGGTAAACGTGATGCGTGATTGCGGGATGCGTAACTCACAACACTAAATATTTGTTTTTTCACGAATCACGAATCCGGCATAACCGAGGGGTCGTCTCCACTCCGTTACGCGTAGCATCCGGGTTTCAAAACCGATACCCCAATTCCAAATTAAACCGCCGCCCACGGAGGTCGTCACCCCAGGTGTACTCAAATTGGCCGGAGAAAAACAGCCTTGCCGGCAAAAGCAAGTAAACCCGCGTGCGCACCCACTCGCTGGTTTGTGTCAAATTGTTTGATTGTAATGTGTAGGCGTAACGCCCGTAACCGACATTCACACGATGCCCGGCGCGCACGGTTTTTGCCAACGTCACATTGCCGGTGTATCCATTGGTAAAGTCATTGCTAAATCCCGATCCGTTCACGCGAAAAGAAAATCCCCGCAAAAGAAAATTCGGTTTGTACAGGCTGCCCGCGTATGAAAATGTCGATGCGCCGCCGTCATTCTGGCTGCGCATGCCGCCGTTGATTTGCAGCATCACTTGCGCCGGAAGACGCATCGATAAATTGCCGCGCATTCCCAGGCGCAAGGCGTCGTCAAACAGGCTGTCGGCCAGCGACCGCTGCCGGTAAGTCCAGAAATTTTTGCGATTATCAAACGACCAACCGGCGGAAATGCGTTTGGAAAAACGGTATCGCATATTCACAAAAACGTTCGAGAAGGTGACGCTTTGACCCGCTTTCGCCTTTCGCCAGCCGCGATTGAGATCGATTTCCGCGCTTTGATACAAGCTGAATTTGCCGCCATGGCTGTAATTGGTTCGCACAAAAACAAATTCCCGGCTGATGGTTGAATGATCGTATTCTCCGGCGGCGGCCAGGGTCATTTCAATGCGATTGGACTGGTAATTTCCCCGTTGAAAAAATCCGAACACGCCGTATTTTTGCACCGATGTCTGCGGGCTGGAATCGCGCACATCCGGCTGCGTGCCGGCAAGAAAGCCAACGGCAACGTTTTGTGAAAAATTGTGCTGCAATTGCAGGCCATCGACGTAGCCCACGCCGGTTAATTTGTTCGTGGTAATCCGCCCAAAGCGATAATTAAAGCGCGCGTCCGGCTCATCATAGCTGAAGGAAACCTCGTAAACGCGGTTTCGCCATTCATTTTGGGAGACGCCGCTGTTGAACGAACGATTGCGCTGATCGTAACGGGTGCGCGTGCGGATGCGCAGCGAATAAGCCCGGTTCCACAATCGCCGGGCGCGCAAATTTACCCGGAACGTCGGCTGCAAAAAATCCAGGTTGCGCTCGCTCAAATCATCGACGCGATACAATTGAAGGGACGCCCGCCCGCTGATTCTCGAACGTTGACGACGATTTTTGCGCCGGGTGCGCCGTTTTGTATCCTTGCGAAGCAGCTTCTCGAAATCCTTTTTGTTTTCCTTCGCGGATTTTTCATCCAGCTTATTTTGATCGGCCTTTTTTACCAAAATGGCGGTGGAACCGGCAAAAAATTTGCGACTTCTTTGTAAAATCCGGCACGACGCCGAATGATCAGCAGCGTGCACAATTTCCAGTTCCGCGATAATGCCGTCCGCATTTCGGATTACCAATTTGTCGCCGACGCTCAGCCCGTCCAATTGACCGCCTTCGAGGTAAACGTTGTCAGCGGAGATGTATTTCACCCGGAAATAAGCGTTGTCCTGCCCGTGCATTTCACCGCAAATCAGCAGCGCGATCATCAAAAACAGTGCGCTGAACCAATTCTGGTGGGTATAAATCAGTGCTGTTGGTGAAAAACCCCGATTAACAACCATCCCCAACCCCTTCCTTAGCAAGGAAGGGGCTAAAAGTCTCCCCTTGCCAAGGGGAGATTTAGAGGGGTTGAGGAGCATATTACCAACAGTCGTGATTTGCACCCCATTCCAAGTTTTCCAAAAGCGACTGTTATTCGATAAAGTTTTCATACTTTCCTGCAATTCCTATGCTATTTTTTGCGATTATTTTCCCATTCGGTTCAACATAATGTCGCTATTTCCGTTCGGGTGACATGTGTAACAGGCATTGCTTTCATAAACATAACCGGCCACTTCGCTGTGATCGTTATCGGTATCCGTTTGATTGTGCTCGTGACAAAAGATGCATTCAAAAACCATAAAATTACTCGAATTCACGTGGCAATCCATGCAGGCATCCCATTCATCTTTATGTTTGCCGGAGTAGATCGGAAAATATTGCCCGTCGTGATCCCAGTTGGCATTGTCCCAGTTTGAGGTGCTATGGCATTGTTCGCAATTTGTGGGAAAACCGGCAGCCTGGTGATTCGGGTCGGTGGTATTTTGATAATCAGTCTGATGACAGGCGTAGCAATCCGTCGGCGTGTTCACGTAACCCTGCGAATGGCAGGCGATGCACTCCAGCGGCACATGCGCCCCGGTCAGCGGAAAACCGGTGTTGTTGTGATCAAAGCTCGCCGGCGACCAGCCATCCGTGGTGTGGCAGGTCATGCAGTTGTGATCAAAATTGTTGGCCACATGATTCGGATCGGTGACGCCTTCAAAATCGGTCTGATGACAGGCGTAGCAATCCGTCGGCGTGTTCACGTAACCCTGCGAATGGC
>CAYVDX010000052.1:10607-11645 GCA_964450485.1 uncultured Calditrichaceae bacterium | reverse complement strand
GTGACTAATAAATCTTTTGCGGTCTCCGAAGTATGCAGTGTTAGTAATTCTTTTATCATTGAATCTGCGGGCACGTGATATGAAAACACGGCGCGAAAAAGGCGTTTCTCGTCGATAATTCCTTTTAGTTTTCCGGTTTCATCCACGACGTATAATTGCGATAGGGTGGGATTGTCTATGAAATGTTGAACCATATCCGTGATTCGTGTCTCTAAGGGAATGGCAGTTAGTTTTGAATATGGTTCCAGCGTTTTTATTGTTTTATCTTTCACAGGGTATCTCCTGCTTTTTAGGAGTAGAAACCACTTCGGGTATTTCTCCTGCCTTTTGGATGGCATATTTGACGGATGGCGGTCCAATGATTTGTACTAACAAAGTTGTTGCGGCAATAACGTTGATGACTGTGTGCCCCATTTCCGCGCCGGCAACGCCAAACTTGCTAAAATGCTGATAGATATCTAACGCCAATCCAATGGCGACGCCCGCTTGAGAAAATAAAGCAAAGCCAAGATATTTTTGTACCGTTTCCGGGGCTCCGGATAGTTTTGCGCCCCAATAAGCGCCAAACCATTTTCCGGCCGTTCTACCAGCAACATATAGGAGACCTAAGATACCCATGGCAGGTAGCAGACCTAATTGCATTCGAGCGCCAACAAAAATAAAGAAAATGATATAAATTGGCGGAACAAAAGCTTTGACGAGTTCAAAATCATCCTCATTTTGGCTGGGATGCAGATTCGTTAAGGCTGCCCCAACGGCCATGCTGGTTAAAATCAGGGAAAAATTGAAATAAAGTGCTGCACCACTGGCCAATAAAACAGCGCCAACATTAATAACCAAACGGTCGTCGCGTAATTTTATGAGTTTCAACCCCTGGTCTAATAAAAATCCGATCAAACATCCCAATATCACAGAACCCAATATTTCCGCCATCGGCTGAACAAACATTATTTGGATACTTAGTTGTTCGCCGGACAATAGAACGTTTGCAAAAGAAAAAGCAAATCCATAAAGAATGAGCGCCAATCCATCATCCAG
>CAYVDX010000052.1:0-10597 GCA_964450485.1 uncultured Calditrichaceae bacterium | reverse complement strand
CGCCACAATGGCCAGGATTGTTGCGGTCAAAGGACCTTTGGAACGATACTCCCATAATACATCAACGGTTGCGGCAGGTGCTGTTGCTGAACTGAGCGCACCGAGCAATATTCCCAAGGCCCAATTACCTGTCCATAGAATGGTAGCAATGGCAACTGCTGTCATTGCTAAAAAACCTTCTGAAAGTAAAATGATGAGAAATTGTTTTCCGTATTTTTTGAAAACAGAATGTTTCAGTTCACCACCAACCATGAAGCCGATAAATGCAAGCGCAATGTAGGTAAGTGCGGATAGATTGTCTAATATTCGAATTGGGAGGATATGGGTGACAGAGTCGCCTAATAATACTCCCATGACGATATAGCCAACAACTTGTGGAATACCAAATTTTTCAAAAAGTCTGCCGCTTGCCAGACCTAAAATCAAAATCAGCCCGAATAATAAAAGTAGCTCCATGCCGCCTTCATAAATTAGATGCCAATAAACAACGGTTTTTGGGCATCGTTTATTAAAAATTTAGTGACGCTGCCAACAAAAAAATCCGCCAGACTCGAACGCGAGTGCGCGCCCAGAACAATGGCGTCCGCCCAGTCCAGGTATTGTTGCCGCAGGGCGTCAATGAATAGCTGATTGGTCCATTCGGTTTTGAAATGGGTAAGCTCGTACGCATTCAAATACGCGGAGATGTTCTCCAGGTAATAATTCGCTTTTTCTTTGTCGTCGGAAGCAAATAAAACCTTTATTTCCAAATCCCTTGCCAGGGAAAGGTGGGTAAATCGCTGCAGTGCGCGGGTGGCCGCCAGGCTTCCGTCGTAGGAAATCAGCACCTTTTTGATCGGCGAGAAATGCGCCGGCGCCGCTAAAACCGGGGTGATCGAATCGTCCAGAATTTTGTCCAGGGTATCGCCGGGTTTATCGCTGGTGACAAAGTGAAAATGCGTCCGCATCCCAACCACAATCAAATCATAAAACGACGATTGCGCTAAAATGCGTTTGCTGGGACTGCCTTGTTCCTTGGACGCAACCGCCGTAATACCGTCTTTTTCGCAGCGTTTACGGAATTTCGCCAATAATTTTTCAATGTGTTGTTCAGCTTCTTCGCGCAAATGCGTTTCCAGTTTTTCAGCCCAATAGGAACCACCGATACCGTGATGCGATGTGGCCTTTTCAATACCGGAAATATCCAACACAACCAAGCCGGTCACTTCGGCATTTTGGCGTTTGGCAAGCAGGCAAGCGTACTCCAATGCTGCCGCTGAAAAAGGGGAAGGGTCTAAAGGCACTAAAATTCGTCGAATCATGAAGGCCGCCTTTTTTGCTGAAAGTTAACGCTTCCGGTCAAAAAAACATATCAATTCTTTCGATTAACGCTACCGTTCCCGTCCGAAAAACCGGAGCAGCATCAGGAACAGGTTGACAAAATCCAGGTATAGCGACAGCGCGCCGATGATGGCGATTTTTCCGAATGCTTCCCCATCCTGTGCGCCGATTTCTGCGCCCAGCCTGCGAATTTTTTGGGTGTCGTACGCCGTCAATCCCACAAAAATGATGATGCCGATAAAAGAGATCATCAGATCAAACATGGAATTTTGCCAGAAAATGTTGACCACTGACGCGATGATAATCCCAATCAATCCCATAAACAGGAAATGGCCCCAGGATGTTAAATCCTTTTTGGTCACATAACCGTAAAAGCTGGTTGCCCCAAAGGTAAGTCCGGCAATCAGGAATGTTGAGGTGATGGACTGCGCGGTGTAAATCAACAAAATGGATGAAAGCGTCAGCCCATTCAGGGCGGAAAACAGCATAAACAGGATCGACGCGGTGGCAGCCGTCATGGATTTTACCGCGCCGGAAATGGCGAAAACCAGACCTAATTCCGCGATGAGCAGCACCCAGAGCATATATGAATTGCCGAAAATAAGCTGCATCATTGTTTCGCTGTGAATGGTGATGTAGGCCGCGCCGGCGGAGGTGAATAAGCCCAGCATCATCCAGTTGTAAACCGACCGGAGCAGGGCGTTTTGCCCCGCCGCGCTCATCGATGTGGGTGAATATATTTCGTCACGCATATTGGTATTCCTTTCTTTTTTTTTAGATTTTTACTGCCTTATTCGGGTGAATCACCCGTGAACAAATTTACGCATCATTTTGTTCTTTGTCTTCATTAATATTGAATAATTAGACAAAGTTAAATTTTAAAGATTTTGACAGGATAAACAGGATTAACTGGAAAATTGGTAAAAAATTGATCAAAATCGGTTAATAAATAATCCTGTATATCTTGTAAATCCTGTCAAAAATTCTAATCTAACATTTCTCCCAATTTAATATCCTTCTCCGTCTTTAGAAAGCGTTACTTTTCCCCAAAATGAGCGATACATATAAAAGGTATATGTTGCCGCGAGCGTCATGCCAACGGGAAACCAAATTAACCCCACACTCAGTCCATAGTGAGAAGCCGAGGCGTTGTAAGCCGTCAGACTATTTGACGCGCCGGTGGTGGCAACCAGCAGGTTGGGGAAAATGGTAAAAACAGCGCTCGCCAACAATCCGACGATAAACACAGAGGAAGCGATAAATGCCCCGGCATCGTGGTTGCGAGCGCGATAATAAAACATGCCAAAAAGCGCCGCAAGCGAAAAAACCGGCAACAGGTAGCCCGGCGGGAACCGGTTAAAATTTTGCAGCATTTCCGGGCGGACAAATGGCGTCAAGACGGTTGATAAAATAGCGAAAAATGTCACAATCCAGGAAAGCCTTTTGGATATTTGGCGCGCCCGCGCCTGAATTTCTTTTTCCGTTTTTAACGCCAGAAAGTTTGCCCCGTGCACGGTCAGCAACGCCAGGGCAAACAGCCCGACGGTCACCGTGTACCAATCTAAAATACCGGGGTGAACGCCGGTTTTAAAATCCGTCCAAAATGGGACGAAGAAATAGCCGTCGCCATTTAACGGAACGCCCCGGATGACATTGCCCAATGCAGCGCCCAAAACAATCGCCAACAACACACTGGCAAAAGCTAAAGTGCTGTCCCAAAAAGTTCGCCACAGTGAATTTTTGATATGAGAGCGCAATTCCATGGACAAACCGCGAAGCATCAGCAGCCACAGCACCATGATGAGCGCCAGGTAAAAGCCGCTGAATCCCGCCGAATAAACGGCCGGGAACGCGAAAAAAAGCGTGCCGCCGCCGGCAATCAGCCAGACTTCGTTGCCATCCCACACCGGGCCGATGGCCGATAAAACAGTGCGCCGTTCCGCATCGTTTTTGGCGACAAACAGGTAAATAATGCCCACGCCAAAATCAAACCCGTCTAACAAAACATAGATGACAAACATCAACGAAACGATGATATACCAGGTAATTTCCATGATTAAAGACCTCCGTTCGCGGATTTTAGTGCAACCGGCGCCGGTCCTTTGTTGATGGTCTGCAATACTAAAAGGATGAACAGCAGCCCCATCACAAAATACATGCCGACAAAACCAATGAGCGTAAACATCGTATTACCTGAGCTTACCAGCGGTGATACGCCTTCCGCTGTTCGCAGCAATCCGTAAACCAGCCAGGGCTGCCGCCCAATTTCCGCGGTCATCCAGCCGGCGGTGGTGGCAATATACGGAAAAGGCGCGGCGAGCAGCAAAATCCAGAGCATCCAGCGGGCGTCGAACAGTTTTTTTCGCCACAAAAGAAAACCGGCAATAAAAAGAATGGCGATAAAGATGGTGCCCAGCCCAACCATCATGTGATAAGCGTAATAGAGCAGGGGAATGTTGTCCGGCCAATCCTCTTCCGGAAAAGCGTTCAGCCCTTTCACTTCCGCGGTAAATCGCCGGTACGTTAAAAAACTGAGCACATTGGGGATGACAAAAGGATTATCGAGCCGTTTGTTTTTCATATCCGGCTGCCCGATGATGACCAGCGGCGCACCTTTGACGGTCTCAAAAATGCCTTCCATTGCCGCTGCTTTGGTGGGTTGGTGTTCAAATACTTGTTGCGCTTCTCCATCCCCGGTGGGAAATGCCAACAAAAAACTGGCGATTCCCCCGGCAATCACGCCGGTGCGGATAAATATTTTTGCCTGGGCTAAAAATTTATCCGAAAGTAAATAATATGCACCGACCGCGGCAACCACAAAAGAAGCGGTGACGATGGTGGCAATCATGTTGTGCAAATACTGCCAGAATATCCAGGGATTTAAGACTAAACCCCAAAAGCTATTCAAATGAACGGTTCCGTCTGTGGCGACGGCGTACGCCACGGGATGTTGCATCCAGGCATTGGTGGTGATGATAAAATAGCCGGATGTCCAGGAGCCTAAGAATACCATCAGCGCGGCAAACCAGTGCATTTTGGGGGATAGCCGTTTTTCTCCAAATAAAAAAAGGCCTAAAAAGGATGATTCCAAAAAGAACGCAAAAACGCCTTCCATCGCCAGGGTTTGACCGATCACGCCGCCGGCATAATTGGAAAAGGCCGCCCAATTGGTGCCAAATTGGAACTCCATGGGAATGCCGGTAACCACGCCGATGGCAAAATTGATGGCAAATATTTTTGCCCAAAACCGCGCGGTTTGATTATACGCCTCATTTTTTTTCCACAGCGCCATGCTTTTGAAAAAGACCAGCAGAAATGCCAATCCCATGGTAAGTTGGGGGAATAGATAATGAAACATTATCGTAAAGGCAAATTGCAGGCGATGCAGGATGATGGCGGTTTCCACATCAATCTCCTTTTAACAAATGTAATATTTGTGCGGCAGAAAAAGATTTGATAAAATTAAAATTTTTCATTTAACGCTTGAAAATGAAAGGCGCGCTCGTCAAGCGCGTCATTCTAACATCCTTCCTCTTCCTCTTCCGCGGCAGGTTGAATTGGCGTAATCGCTCGTTTGTGCACGGGTTCGGCTTTTTTTTCAATTTTTTGAGCAGGCTGTTGCCGCGGCTGAAGCGACGTTTTTTGAGTCACGTGCGCTTTGGGGCGACGATTGCGCCACGCCTCCGCCGGAAATCCAATTGCCAGAATGAAACCCAGCAGCAATAATACCATTGCCCCGATCATTTTCCCGGATATTTTCCGACCGTTTGTTGTGTTTGCAGCCATTTATTCCTCCTCGTCCACGGTTACGTTGCTGCGCAGGTTTTTGTAGGGATGAAAGCTGCACTCCGCTTTTTCCGACAGCCAGAATGCGCCCACCGCCATGATGACGACTAAAAATCCCACCACGCCGGCATTCCAACCCAGCCACTCCGGCAAGGTAAGTTTCCCCAAATTTCCCGACAAGTAAAAATCCTTGATGAACGGGTAAAGCATATCTCCAAAAATCAGGCTGCCCAAGGCAACGCCAATCACAAACATTAGTGCATCTAATTTCCCAATGGCGACCGCCACGACGGAAGTGCCCGGTCAGTAGCCGCCCACGGCAAAACCGACGCCGAGTATCAGTCCCCCGGTGAGCTGCGGCCACAGGTAAGTGGTGGTGATGTAAATTTTGCTGAGATCCAGCCAGCCGATCCAGCCCAGGTAGAGCAATCCCAGCATGTTCACCACGATGGCGGTAAACATTACCTTGAGCACCGTAAAATCCTCAAAATAAAATTGCGAAACCAGCTTTTTGGCGCTGCTGAAACCGGCTTTTTCCAGCAGGTAACCAAAGGCGATACCAATGAGCAATGCCAGAAAAAAGCTGGTCATTTCGCCAAAAAAACCGTATTTGTAGAGTGGGGCAATCATATCCATAACCTCCTGACAAAGTATGCGCCGATGAATCCACCGGCAAAAACCATTAGCATAAAAGCCCATCCGCCGACAGCCAGGGTTGATCCGCCGGTCAGCGCCAAACCGCTGGTGCAGCCGCGGGCGATGCGCGCGCCGACGCCCATGATGACGCCGCCTAACAGCGCCATGCCCAGGCGCATTTTGCGGGAAATGGCCGGCCCTTTATCCACGGTTTTTTTAATGCGCCGCGCGCCGTACCCGGAGATAAATCCGCCAATCAACACGCCGATCAGTTCAAAAATCACAAAGTTTGATAATGGCGATGCGCCGCCCCGGAAATATCGTCCCCAAACCGGGCTGTTTTGGGCATGATCCGGGGAAATGATGTTTAAAATCACCGCGTCCACCCGGGCAAAACCGCTGGATGCGCCCAGCCCCCTGCCCAGCATGAAAAAAGTGAATAAGAGCAGCAAACCCAATAGCGTGCCGACGAAATATGGCTGCCAGTAGGGTTTGGATTTTGACGGTGTTTCCGCGGCAGGAATAACGGCAGCAGCAGGTATTTCAGCCATTTTTGTTTTAACAATTTTGCTGAGGCTGTCCGGTAGAATATCATCGAGATGAACCTCACCGTCGCTTCTTTTTCGCCAGCGATATTGCTGAATGATGCGTTTTTTCCAAAATTCAAAGTGATGCTGGTAAACAAACAGTTCGTTGACCCGCCCGGTGATCATGGAGAAAAACGCCGGTTTTTCTTCCGGGAAAACAGCGCCCATGTAAACATGCACCAGCAGACCGGAGACAATCAAACCCACCGCTAGAAAATGCAGCGGAATCGACCAGGCTACGAAAGTTGTGCTGACGAGGTGAAATGCCATGATCAGGCCGGTCAGCATAATCAGCGGGGTCATCATTGCCACCAAAAGACCGAACAATTTTTGACCGGCATTAAAGGAACCCTGGGGCGGCAGGGGCTCGTCGGTTTTTCCCAAAATACCCAGCATCCGGATTTTCAACCAGCGCAAATCATTCAAATCCAGGCATAATTCATCATTCGCAAAAAACATGCACTGGATTGCTTCGAAACGCCGCTCCCAACTCGAATGATTGAGATCGATATCCCGGAGTCGTATTCTTCGCACGTAGCGGCGATAGCCGAAAATGGTGTTTGATAAAATGACCAGGATCCAAAGCACCCCCAGCCAGATGTGAAAATGCAGCATGTTCGCCCGGCCGCTGAACAAGCCGTTCATAATATCCAGAAAAAATTCCGGCATGACCCGATAGTGGGGCGAAATGAGCAGTCCGGCGCCGGTGAGCAGCAAAAATAGCCAGGAAAATGCGTTGAACCAGTGCAGCAGCATGACCGCGACGTCGTGCTTTTTCATGTAGCGTTGGCGCATTTTGTCTTTTTCCACGGAGGTCAGCTTCGGGGGATGTTTTAGGCTTCCCAATGCTTTGGCCAGCTTCCGTTCATCCACATCAATCATCGAAAACCTCCTCCCCTTTTCTGAGCTGGTTAAAAAATGCGATGGCTTGTCCGATAAACGTGGCGCCGACGGCAAAAAAGATAAATGGACGCAGAATCGTTGACCAGAATTTCGCGGGTGTGGCAAATCGCGGTTTGCGCGGCCCAAATTTTTGGCGAACCAATTCCAGTTGTTCTTCCTTGCCTAAATAATACACATTCGGGCCGATGGCGGCATTTTCGTTTTCCATCCGCCAGGCGCCCTCGCCAAACACTTTTTGATAAACCACGCTGTTTTTATCTTCCAAATCACCAAAAAATTTGGCATTTGCCGTGCAGGTTACCACGCAGGCGGGTTGCAATCCTTTTTCCAAGCGGTCTTCGCAGAAGTCGCATTTATCCACTTTTTTGGTGACCGGGTTGATGTAGCGCGCGTCGTACGGGCAGGCTTCCACGCAAAAGCCGCAGCCGATGCAGAGCTTTGGATCCACTTTTACGATGCCGTTGTCCAATTGAAAGGTCGCGCCGGTGGGGCAGGGCGGGATGCAGCTTGGGGAATCGCAATGATTGCACTGCGCCACAAACGGGCTGGAGATGAGATCGGGAAACTGACCTTCCACACCGGTGTGTTTTACCCAGGTGCGGCTGTGCCCCAGCGGGACGTCCCATTCCGTTCGACAGGCGACCGTGCATGCATCGCAGCCCACGCATTTGCGTAAATCAATGACCATCGCGTAACGAGGCATTTTGTCTCCTAAGTAGTTGTAAAGTAAAAAGTAAGAAGTAAAAAGTTAAAAGATCATCATTTGTTTTCATTAAGTCGTGTCTAATCAACAGCCTTCTTCTTCGTCACCGGCTTCGACGGGTTGCGCGGCGCGTTTGACCGGCTGCTTTTGAAACGGCTGCTTACCGTTTTCCGCCGGTTGATAAATCTCGACCGCGCCGCTGATCATCAACGGCACGCCGTCTTTGACCAGCCGCACAAAGTTCACCCTCATGCCAGTGCCGCCGCTAATCGGATCGACATTCACGCGGCTCATCAAATAAGTATCGGATGCGCCTTTTTGATATGCCTTTTCCAAAAAGGGCGATTTTTGCCCAGAGCCGTGCACCATAAATACGCAATCACCGCGAATGCCGTGGGTGACGTTCAAACGAACCGGGTTGCTGATCACGCCGGCCTGGTTTTCCAGCGTCACATATTCGCCGTCTTGCAGGTGCAATTCCCTGGCAACGAGGGCATTGAGCCAGACCGCGTTTTCCGGCATGTACGCATTCAAAATTTCGTTGTTTTGGGTGCGGGCAAAAGAATGCAGCGGCGAGCGTCCGTAGAGCAGACGGAAATATCCCTTGGGCGGCTCCTCCACGGCTTCAAATACCGGCATGGAATCAAATCCCAGCGTTTTCAATTTCTCGGAATACAGTTCGATTTTGCCGGACGGCGTTTTGAATTTGATGGGCTTGCTGAAATCGTAATACGGCATTCCCCGGTCATATTCCGCGATGCCATCGGCTTCCATTTTCTTTAAAGAAACGCCCAGCCGGGATAACCGGTGTTCCAGGTATTCCTCCACCGTTTCCCATTGAAAATAGTCCTGCAATTTCAATCTTTTGGCTAATTCTTTGGTGATCCACCAGCCCGGTTTGCTCTCGAACAATGGATCGACCACCGGTTGGCGCAACGCCGCAAAGGGTTTGTGGGCGTTTTTAACAGTCAGCAGATCGTCGAAACGTTCCAAATAGGTCGCTTCCGGCAGCACCAGGTCGGCATACATGGTTTGCTCGGTTGGCAACACATCGATCACCGCCATAAACGCCAGTTTTTCAATGGCGCGCTTGGTTTTCTCCGGGCAGGGAATGCTTTGGATGACGTTTTGCCCGTACACAATCCAGCTTTTGATGGGGTAGGGGTCTTCGCTGAGCGTCGCATCGACCAGGCCGTTGGTAACGCCCAATCCGGTGGAACCGAGGGGATACAAGCTGCCGGCGCCATCCGCGCGGGGCGGACGCTTGGGATACGCCGTGGACGGAAATTTGGGCGCGGGAATGCTGCTGGAAAGATAGATGCCGCCCGGTCGTCCGTAGCTGCCCAAAAGCGCGGTTAGAATTGCCATTGCCCGGGCCCGTTGGCTGTCCGTGCCATACCAGGTGACGTGCCGCCCGGGATGCACGCCCACGGCCGGTTTGAGCTTGCCCATCATCCGGGCGGTCTCCCGGATTTTTTCCGCGGGAATTTCCGTGATCTCCGACGCCCATTCCGGGGTGAAATTGCGTACGTGCTTTTTGAGTTGATCGAACCCAATGGTCAGCTTGCGCACATAATCGCGGTCGTATAAATTCTCGGAAATCAGCACGTTGATCCACCCCAACAGCAGCGCCGTATCCGTGCCCGGTTTGACGGGCAGCCACCAATCCGCCTTGGACGCAGCCATGGAAAAACGCGGATCCACCACGATCAGTTTTGCACCGCGTTCCAACGCTTCGGCAAATTGAAGAATCTGCCCGGTAAAAACGTTTTCACCCACGTGCGTGCCGATAAAAACCATCAGTTTGGTTTCCTTGAAATCCAGCGGTTCCGGCGAACCGACCGAGTTGCCAAAGGTTAGTTTGTAGCCCACATCACGGGGGCCGCGGCATTGGGCAAAGGCCGGCTCAACTGAATTGGGTGTGCCGTATGCTTTCATCAAATGGCTAAAAAAACGCGCATGAATGCCGTGCGGAAAAAATCCCACCGCTTCCGGCCCGTGCTGATATTTGATCTCGGAAAGTTTTTCAGCCATAAAATCCAGGGCTTCTTCCCAACTCACCCGCTTAAATTTTCCTTCGCCGCGTTCGCCGGCCCGCATCAGCGGGTATTTCAGGCGATTCGGGTCATACAGTAATTTATGCCCGGCGTTTCCGCGCGCGCAAAGCCGCCCCTGGCTCAACGGATGCGCCGGGTTGCCGTCAATTTTCAGCAAACGCCCGCGCCGATCGACATTTCCCAAAATGCCGCATCGCCAAAAGCAAATTTCGCAAATCGAGGGGATTTCTTCCACGCGTTCGCGGCCTTTCCAGCCGGGCGGGCGCTTTTCCAGTCCGTATAATTCCACATTTGATAACATGCCAAGCGCGCCGGTCATCAGGGCGCTTCGTTTTAAAAACTCCCGCCGGGAAATGCCCATTTTTAAGCTCCTGCCAGGTTAGGTTTCATTGTGTTTTTGTTCGATTTCAATTTTTTAGTCCACATATTATCCCAATGGAGGCTGTTTCAGATTCT
Organism: uncultured Calditrichaceae bacterium; assembly: GCA_964450485.1. Classification (GTDB taxonomy): domain Bacteria; phylum Calditrichota; class Calditrichia; order RBG-13-44-9; family J075; genus JACKAQ01. Next base: position 149 of record CAYVDX010000052.1, on the reverse strand, counting down.
ATTTTTTACCACTGATTTTCACGGATATACACTGATTTTAAATCATTTTTGATGAATTATTTCCATTTATTTGTATCAATCCGTGTAAATTCGCGGTATTTGTGTAGCATCAATATTTTGGAAAACACAATGCCGGGTGTATTACCATT
>CAYVDX010000051.1:0-11686 GCA_964450485.1 uncultured Calditrichaceae bacterium | reverse complement strand
GAAAGCTGACAGCCACGCTGCGCCGAATCGCGAGGGGTAATCATGCCAATGCGTTCCGCTCCGATTTGGCTAATCAGAAATTCAGTAAAATTAGTGAGTTGCCTGCTTTTTTCGCAAAGATTTTTCATCCCGGCTTCATCAAAAATTTCCAGCGACGCCCGCAGCGACGCCAGGGGTAAAATGGGCGGATTACTCAGTTGCCAGCCTTCCGCGCCGGGCATGGGTTTAAACTCAGGACGCATCAAAAACCGGGTGTCCTGGTCATGCCCCCACCAGCCGGAAAACCGCGGCAAATCCTCGCGATTCCCGTGGCGCTCATGCACAAAAACGCCCGACAACCCGCCGGGTCCGGCATTCAAATATTTGTAGGAACACCACGCTGCAAAATCGACATTCCAGTCGTGCAAATGCAAATCCACATTTCCGGCAGCATGGGCTAAATCAAACCCGACCGTGCAGCCCCGTGCCTGTGCGGCTGCGGTAATTTTCGCCATGTCAAACGCCTGACCGGTGTAGTAATTCACGCCGCCGATCAAAATCAGCGCAATTTCCTCGCCGTGCGTTTCGATAAATTTGAGGATATCCACTGTCCGATGGGTTGCTTCCCCTTCGCGCAGCGGCAATTCCAGCAATGCGCTGTCCGGATCGTACCCGTGAAATTGAATTTGCGATTTCACTGCGTACTGATCAGACGGAAAGGCATTGGCTTCGATCAAAATTTTGTGGCGTTTCGGCGTCGGGCGATAAAAGGAGACTATCAGCAAATGCAAATTGACGGTGAGGCTGTTCATCGTAACCACTTCCGACGGTTTTGCGCCCACCAACCGCGCGGTAGATTCCGTCAAAAACCGGTGATAGGGCATCCAGGGATTTTTCGCGTGAAAATGACCTTCCACGCCGAATTTTCCCCAATCGCGCAGCTCTTGCAACACGTAGTCCCGCGCTGATTTCGGCTGCAAACCCAGCGAATTGCCGCACAGGTAAATGCAGGGCACGCCGTCATTCGTCTCCGGGATAAAAAATTGCGCGCGATATTTTCGCAGCGGATCGCGCTGATCCATTGATTTCGCAAAAGCGATGTCGGCTTTAAAATGCATGGGATTTGTATTGATAAATGCCTGCCCCCTGCGGGGAAGAATGAAAATTGAAGATTAGATTCAACCGCTAAAAACCTGTTATTCTTTATCTTACAAATTTACTTTCTCTGCGACTCTGCGGTGAATTTTCAGGGTTTAATCAACAAAGTCAAATACTAAATCCCCGGTAAAATTGGCCGGGGATTTTCGCGTTGCTAAAGATTGGTTCCTGGTAATTAGATTTCTGTCGCTGAAGTGATCACTTTTTTTACCAGCCCGTACTCGATGGCTTCTTTTGCCGTCATCCAAAAATTGCGGTCGGTCTGTTTTTCGATGCGTTCGAGCGGCTGACCGGTGGCATCGGCAAAAATTCGATTCAATCGCTTGCGCATTTTTACGATTTCCTTGGCTTCAATGCCGATGTCGGTGGCCTGTCCCATCACCCCGCCGCTGGGTTGGTGCAGCAAAAAGCGCGTGTTGGGCAAACAAAAGCGGTTTTTTTTGTCCGCGGCGACAAAAATCAAGGCGCCGGCGCTGGCTACCCAGCCGGTCCCGATGATTTTCACCTGCGGTTTGACAAAGCGAATCATGTCAAAAATGGTGTCCCCGGATTCCACATGCCCGCCCTGGGAATTGATGAAAATTTTGATGTCATCATCCGAATCCGCCGCCAGTACCAGCAGCTTGCGGCTGACGTCCATGGCCAGTTTTTGATCGATGGCGCCGTAAATCAAAATCGTGCGCGTGTCCAACAGTTTTTGGTCAACGCCGGCTTGCTTTTTGGCGTCCTTTTTCGCATCCTCGCTTGTTTCGTCTTCTTTGTCTTCCAACCAGATATCTCCCATTCGATTCTCCTTAATAGTCGTTGTTAAAATTTCATCTTCGACGCGCAGGTTGATTTCTTAACACACAACCTGAACGCCGGTTTCGCAAGCGTCAAAAATACAAATTTTCATCCACGGACACAACCTTTTTCCGCAAGCAGCGTTGTGGGAGTGATCAGACAAAGCAGCAAAATGATCAAACGCTTTGCTGAAAAATCAATCTTCTCGGAAAAAAGCATTTTTCATCTCCTGTGCGCATCACATTTTTTTGTTGAATTTACGCGGAAGCGCGGATGAATTAAAGTGATTCTCGATAATTTCGCGGTGGGGTAGAAAAGCTGTCAAAAAAACACTTTACTTTAATGGTGGGAGGAGAATCTTTGCTTGATTATTCAGAACTTTTGATTGGATCCAATATTTTCAAATCTTTAATCCATTGAAAATCGGAAAGACGGTGTGTAACCAGAGTTAGATTATAAGCTAAAGCTGTTGCCGAGATTTAGGAATCTCCCAGGCTCATTTTTCTCTGTTAGCGCAAGTAAATGGCTTTTTTATAAATGTCAGGCGATAAATCGATCATTGGAGCAAGTGAAAAAAATGCTTCAAAATGTGTTTTATCTTTTTTGTCAAGCCGGTGGTAACCCAAAACCTCAACAGAACTTATCACTGAGACGAAGCACGTATGGTTTTTGATAAACTCCCGAATATTTTTATATTCCGGCAAAGCGGCATAAATAATAATATTGCTATCAAGCAGCATTAGTTTTCTCTTTCAGGCAAATTTCGATCTTTACGTGTCCTGCGCTGCCAGGCAATCGGATCTTTGATGACTGTTCCCAAGTGTTTATGTTGGGCAATTTTATCCAAAATTTTAGCCATTTTTTGGCCGTTTGTTTTCAAATCCAAACTCGTCAAATCATCTAACACAGTCACTTTCACATTTAATGTTTTATTTGACGTAGCTGGCTTCTCGTCAACCCATTCGAGCTGTTTACCTCTTAAAATCGCCGTGTTTGTGTAGCTCTAACAGCTTTAGAAGCGCATCCACACTTTCGTACAGTCCAAAAACGTCTTTGTTCTTTTGTCTTGATACAAAAGAACCAAAAAATCAAGGCGGAATTAAACTCGACGCCCAAAAAACGGGCGTCTCAGACAGAAATTCCGCCAAAAACAAACAACCGGATCAATCAAATGGTAATACACCCGGCATTGTGTTTTCCAAAATATTGATGCTACACAAATACAAATCGCCTTGTATGAACGAAGCATATTGAACACCCATTTTTATGTTGTTGTTTTCAAAATAACCACGCAATTATTAAAAATCAAATCCTTTAACGCCCTAATTCCACTGCACTTTCGCCCAAAAGGCCCTGAGACTTTGTGATAAATCCATTCTGTTGAATGCTATTGGCGAATGTTATCGAGTTTATTTATGAGTTTACCACCCGGTATTTTCATGACGGAAATTGCCTAAAATCAAGGCTTGAAAGCTTGCTGAAAACGGGTTATATTGGAATTATTGAGAAGCTTGATAATTGTTGATAGGAAGCCGGAGAGAAAACAAAGGTAAAGGTATGAATTCGTTACAGGAGGGCTACCATGCTCAATATTACGCCAAAATATCTTATCAATGAAAAGGGTCGGAAAACAGCCGCCGTGCTATCGATGAAGGATTATCGCACGCTGATGCAACGGCTGGAAGATTTAGAGGACGCTTTAGAACTCGATGAAGCGGTTGAAACAGCTACAGGATTTCGGGAATACTCTGAGATTCGGGCGGAACTGCGAAAAGAAGGAAAACTTTGATGGCGTCAGCGGTTTACAGCGTCTATTTGGAACGCCGTGCGGAACGACAATTGCGCAGATTGCCACAAGATGTTGTCAAACGCATTGATGCTGTGCTCTGTCAATTGGCAAAGGACCCACGTCCAAGTGGAGTCGTTAAACTCTCCGGTCGGAGCGGTTCCGGTTGGCGAGTGCGTGTCGGAGAATATCGGATCCTTTATCGAATAGATGATCAGCATCGCCGGGTCGAAGTTTATCGAATCAAACATCGCGGAAAAGCCTATCGTGGATAACAGTGTCAAAAACAAGAGGTGATATAATGACAACACGACTCAAACAAGCATTTGCCGAAGCATCAAAACTTCCGCCAACAGAGCAAAACAAAGTGGCGGATTGGCTGCTTGCCGAACTTGAATCGGAAAGACGATGGGATCAATTATTCGCTGATCCGTATGTAGTATGCAGCTTGAAACAAGTAAAAGGAAGTTATATTCAAGCGCTGTCTGAAACGAAACACAAAAATGAACATATTCCCAAAGGATATAATATGGAAAATTTAAGAGAAGAAGCACTAAATGCCATTTCAAAACTACCTGAATCGGCAGATATTGATGACATTATGTATCGGCTATATATCATTGATAAAATAAAAAAAGGCCAAGCGGCTGTTCAGGATGGAAAGACGATCTCAGTTGAGCGTTTAAAAGAAGAAATAAAATCATGGTAAATTGGTCTGTTCCTGCAAAAAATGATTTAAAAAGTATACACGATTAATTGATTGCAATTACTTATCGTGTGGGATCTTTCATGTTTATGAAATTTCGTCAACGCAAATCTCTACCGCACCGAGTGGCGCATTAGCTAAAAAATGAGGTAAATTATGTTCCATGCAGAGATTAAAAAAATGACAACGCTTGAACGTTTGCAAACAATGGAAGCATTATGGGACTCATTATGCCAGGAGGAAAATGACATTGAGTCACCAAAGTGGCACAGAGGTATTCTTGACGAAAGAAAGAAAAAAATCGAAAACGGGGAAACAAAATTCATCTCATTAGAGGAGTTAAAAGCAAGGGCTGTTAAATGAAAGTTCGTGAAGTTTATCTTCTAAGCGATGCAGCCCAAGATTTGGAAGAAGGCAGACATTTTTATAATGAGAAAGAGGATGGCGTAGGGGAATATTTTTTTGATAGTCTGATTTCTGATCTCGAATCCCTAAAGTTTTATGCTGGAATCCATAGCAAAAAATTCAATTTTTACAGGGCTTTATCAAAAAGATTTCCGTTTGCTATTTATTACGAAATAAAAAACGATATCGTAATGGTTGCGGCTTAGATATGAGACGTGACCCTGCTTGGATTAGAAGAAAATCGAAGTAAGTAACTGATGATGTTACGCGGTATCTCATATTCCGCTCCTGACGGCGCTTTGTTTTTATATTTCAACATTCTATAAATATTCATCCCGGCACACCGAGATTTAAAACGCAATACTTCATTGCGATTCTTGATAAATAAGCCCCAGCGGGGCGAAATATTTATAGCAAGTGATTTCAGTATAAATTATAGCCCCAGCGGGGCGAAATATTTGTAACCGCGTAACGTCAGTAAGTAAAAAGGAATTCCTTAATTCAGGCGACGCCAAGAAGTGATGTACCTGATTAATTTGTTACCACACAACGAAAACAACATCACCCCCCAAGCTCCACCGCGCTTTCGCCCAAAATATTCCGCGCTTTCGCTAAAAACTCATCACTCAGCAGCACCTTAAATCGCCGGGATTTGAGCATCAATCCTTCCCCGTTGCCGTTGGTGTACACGTTGAAATACAGCGGCACCGCCCCGCGGTTTTCCGTGATGATTTGATAAAGCGAATCGATCTGCTCGATGGAAATGCGGCTGGTATCAACCTTCAGCTTCACGGAATCCGCCAGGCGATTGCGCGATTCGCCGATCGGAATGATCTCATCGCAGAGCATTTTGAAGGTCTGGTCGCCCTGGGTGTCAACCTTGCCGCTGACAAAGACGATTTCACCCTGCTTGACGTAATCACTGTATTTTTCATAAGTGCTCGCAAAAACAATTCCTTCAAAGTTGTTCAATTTGTCTTCAAAGGTGACAAACGCCATAAAACGCCCCTTGCGATCCATGTGCTGTTTTACCACGCTGATCATCGCCGCGGTTTTGACTTTTCGTCCGGGCGTGTAGGTTTCCGGCCGCTCCCAATCGAGGTTGGAAAACAGTTTGATCTCCGCCGCATATTTGTCAATCGGGTGGCCGCTGATGTAAAAACCCAACAGATCTTTTTCCCGCTGGAGCATATCTTTCATGGCCCACTCTTCGATGGGCGGCAGCGCGGGATATTGTAAAAACGCATCCGCCGAACTGTCGCCATTGGCAGCGGGACCCATCATATCAAATAAATTGGTTTGGGATTTGTTTTGCTCGCGCTCCTGGTATTTTTGCCCAAAGGAAAGCGCCAATTCGATCACGGCAAATTTTTGGGCACGATTGCCTTCCAATGAGTCAAGCGCCCCGGCCTGCACCAACGCTTCAAACACCTTTTTATTACAGGCGCGCAGATCCAAAGCTTTCGCAAAATCAAAAATATTGCTGAACCTGCCGGCTTCCTTTCGCCCGGCTAAAATCGATTGTATTGCCCCCTTCCCCACTCCCTTGATGGCTGTCAATCCGAAGCTTACCTTGCCGCTTTCCGGCACTTCAAACAACGCGCCGGAAGTGTTCACATCCGGTGGAATGACTTGCAATCCCATCCGTTTGCATTCGTCGATGAGCGTGACCAGCCGTTTGGAATCGTTGATTTCCGAGGTGAGCGTGGCCGCCATAAATTCCGCCGGATAGTGCCGTTTCAGATAGGCGGTCTGATACGCCAAAATCGAATACGCCGCCGAGTGCGATTTGTTAAAACCGTAGCTGGCAAATTTGAAAATCAATTCATAGATGGCTTTGGCGATTTTTTTATTTACGCCGTTGGCCGCGCAGCCTTCGATGAACTCGACTTCCATCTTTTCCATGATGCTTTTTTTCTTTTTCCCCATGGCCCGGCGCAAAATATCTGCCTTGCCGAGGCTGAAGCCGCCCAAATCCGAGGCAATTCGCATCACCTGTTCCTGGTACACGATAATTCCGTAGGTTTCTTTCAGAATCGGTTCGAGCTTTGGATGCAAATATTCAATCGGCTGCCGCCCGAATTTCCGGTCGATAAACGTGCTGATATTCTCCATCGGCCCGGGGCGATACAGCGCGTTCATGGCGATCAAATCTTCGATGCGATTGGGTTTCAGCTCGCGCAAATATTCCTGCATGCCTTTCGATTCAAACTGGAAAATGCCGACGGTTTTGCCTTCGCAAAAAATCTCGTAGGTTTTGGGGTCGTCCATGGGAATTTGATCGATGTCCAACTGAATGCCCTGTTTTTTCACCATATCCACGCATTTGCTAATCACGGTGAGGGTGCGCAATCCCAGGAAGTCCATTTTCAACAACCCGATTTCCTCGCAGCCGCCCATGGTGAACTGTGTGGTTGTAACTTTCTGTTTATTCACATCTTCGGTTTGATACAACGGCACGAAATTGGTAATATCTTCCGGCGCGATGATGATGCCGGCGGCATGCACCGAGGCATGACGCGACAGCCCTTCCAACACTTTTGCGTGCTTGATCAATTGCTGAATCCGCGGATCATCTCCCTCGGCCAGTTTCTTCAAATCCGGGATTTCCGCAAAGGCTTTTTCAAGCTTCATGGGCTTGCCCTGGAACACCGGTATCTGCTTGGCAATGCGGTCCGCATCCGACAAACTGATCTCCAGCACCCGGGCCACGTCTCGGATCACGCCTTTGGAAAGCATGGTCCCAAAAGTGATGATTTGGGCGACATTTTTCTCGCCGTATTTTTGCCGTACGTAATCAATGACTTCCTCGCGGCGTTCGTAGCAAAAATCGATGTCGATATCCGGCATGGTGACCCGTTCGGGATTCAAAAATCGTTCAAACAGTAAATCGTAGCGAATGGGATCGACATTGGTGATCCCCAACGCATACGCCACCATGCTTCCGGCTGCCGAGCCGCGTCCCAGTCCCACCGGAATTCCCTGGCCGCGGGCGTGATTGATAAAGTCCTGCACGATTAAAAAATAACCGGCAAACCCGGTTTTTTTGATCACCGAAAGTTCATATTTCAGACGCGCTTCCAAATCTTTGTCAACACCGCCGAATTTATTGGCAGCCCCTTCAAAAGACATTTTTTCCAGAAATTCGTCCAGGGAAAGATTTTTATCCTTTTCCGGCAGCGGGAAATTGGGCAATTTGTGCACGCCCATTTCAATTTCAACATCGATTTTCTCGGCAATCTCCAGGGTTCGCTCCAACGCCTCCGCTTTTCCGGGAAACATTTTATACATCTCATCGACATTCTTCACGTAAAGTTCGGTCGTTCCGTAGCGCAGCCGCTTGGTATCGCTCACCTTTTTCCCGGAGCTGATGCACACCAGCACATCGTGGGAATCGTGCTGCCCTTTTTCCAAATAATGACAGTCATTGGTGGCGATAATCGGCACATTCATGTCCTTGGCGAGCTTGTAAACCTGTTCGTAAATCACTTCGTCGGGGATGTTGTGATTTTGGATTTCCATGTAATAATCATCCCCGAAAATATCCAGATATGCTTCAATGCGCTTGATGGCGCCGGTTTTGTCGCCCGCTTTCAGGAAGGAAGCGATTTCGCCGCTCATGCAGGCGGAGGTCACGATCAACCCTTCGCTGTATTGGCGCAGCAATTCCATATCAATGCGCGGTTTGTAGTAAAATCCTTCCAAATAGCCGTAGCTGGAGAGTTTCATTAAATTGCGATAGCCGGCGTTGTTTTTGGCTAACAGCAGCAAATGATAGGACGCCTTGTTGCCGACGCCCCGGGTTTTCCGATCGCCGCGTTGCGCCGGGGCCATGTACGCTTCCATCCCGATGATCGGCTTGACGCCGGCGCTTTTGCAGGTTTTGTAAAATTCCAGCGCGCCAAACATATTTCCGTGATCGGTGATCGCCAACGCCGGCATGTTGTATTCAACGGCTTTGGCAACCAGGTTTTGTACGCTGTTGGCGCCATCCAAAAGGCTGAATTCGGTGTGATTGTGCAGGTGTACGTATGACAAAAGAGACGCTCCTTGTATTTTGCGCGGCGATTTTCCGTGTTCGTTGCGGCTAAATTTATAGGGCAAATAAAAGAATTGCAACTTTGAAAAAAGTTAGTAATTGTGGCGTATTTTAAATAGTTGTTTTTACTACCCTTGTGTATTTTTTAACAAAGGTGTCACTCAAGTGGAAAATCACGTATTTTTACTGTCTAAATTTGATTATTTCTTGCATTTACCTACTGTTAATCATACATTTAAGAAAACAACGTTTGATTTTTTTTTTGAAAACGTTTATCGACTGACGCAACTAATTTTTAATGGATTTTAAAATGGATAAAAAAGATATTCTATCAAAACTTCGCGAAAATAAAGAAACCTTATTTCACAAATTTGGCGTCAAAAAAATCGGCCTTTTTGGCAGCTTTTCAAAAGATTGTCAAAATGAAAACAGCGATATTGACATCATTTACGAATTAAATAGCGACAAAAAAATGAATTTTGGTGAACTATTAGAATTAGAAGCGTTCTGCTCAAATCTTTTTGGAAATTATAGGGTAGAGCTTGTAAATGCGAAATTTATGAATCCGATCATTAAAATTGATATGGAAGATTCGGTATTGTATGTATAGCAAAAACAATTTGATATACATTTTGACTATTCTGGAATCGATTGAAAAAATTCTAATGTATTCAAATGAATTCGAAAACTCAGAAAACTTTTTTCAAGCGAATGATCAGATGAATTTTAATGCGAGTTATACGCTTTTACTCACAATTGGCGAGGATGTAAAAAAGATTGACAGCGGATTGAAACAAAAATTTACTGATATACCGTGGAAACAAATCGCGAGTTTGCGAGACCGTTTAGCGCATGACTATCGCGGTATCGATCCTGAGATAACGTATTCAATTATTAAGAATTACCTGCCTGATTTAAAAGCAACTGCCATCCAAATGCTTGAGGATATTGAATATGAAGAAGATATTTTAGTAAAAGTAATTTCCTCCGATTTTTACAAGCATTTGAGCTATTTAATAGAAAACAAAAAGAAAAAACCGTAACAACATTACCGCTCCCCCGCAATCGTTTTTTTACCACTCCAACATCAAAAAGAAATAAATTATATCCGTGCAAAACCATAAAAAATCACTTCCCAAAATCGTAGATGAATTGCAGCATAAATGGCGCAATGTGATACTGCTGGCTTTTGCCGAACTGCTGGCAATGGGTCTGTGGTTCTCCGCCTCCGCAGTGATTCCGCAACTTACACTCGAATGGGGATTGACCGACGCTCAAAAATCCTGGATGACCATGAGCGTGCAAATCGGGTTTGTGACCGGCGCGCTGTTCAGCGCCATTTTGAATATCGCCGACCGCATTCCCAGCCGCTATTTGGTGGCATTCAGCACGCTCGCCGGGGCGTTGCTGAACGCAGCCATTCCGCTGCTGAACGTTGGCGTGGAAGAAACCATCATCCTGCGATTTTTTACGGGATTTTTCCTGGCGGGCGTTTACCCGCCGGGGATGAAAATGATTGCCAGTTGGTGCAAAAAAGATCGCGGTTTTGGCATCGGTTTGCTGGTCGGCGCATTGACGATTGGCTCGGCATTGCCGCATTTGCTAAACGCCGCGCCGATTTTGGGCGAAAACGGCATGCCGCCCTGGCGCACCGTTTTAATAGCCGCGTCGCTGATGGCCGGCGTCGGCTCAGTCATCACACTGCTTTTTGTGAAAAGCGGGCCGTATTTGAGCAAATCCGCGCCATTTAACTGGCGATTTGCCGGACAGGCGTTGGCGCACGCCCCCACGCGCTTGGCGAATTTCGGCTATCTTGGACACATGTGGGAACTCTACGCGATGTGGGCGTGGACGCCGCTTTTTTTGATAGCCAGCTATAAACAGGCCGGCTGGAGCCTGCAAGCCGCGCGCATCGCCGGGTTTGCCGTGATCGGCATTGGCGGCGTGGGCAGCTTATTCGCCGGCGTGTTAGCTGACCGGCTGGGACGAACCCGCATTGCCATTTGGAGCCTAATCATTTCCGGCGTTTGCTCGCTGATTGCCGGTCTCTTTTTCCACTCCCCTGCCCTGCTCACCATTTTATGCCTGATTTGGGGATTTGCCGTAGTGGCGGACAGCGCCCAATTCAGCGCGGCCGTCAGCGAACTGACAGATGCCCGCTACGTCGGCACTGCCCTGACCCTGCAAACCAGCATGGGGTTTCTGCTGACGCTTTTTACGATTCGCATCGTGCCGTTTTTGGAAAAATTTATCGGATGGGAATATGTTTTTATGGTGCTGGCGCTGGGCCCGGTTTTTGCCATTTGGAGCATGTTCAAACTGCGGCGTTTGCCGGAAGCAAAAAAGATGGCATCGGGAAATCGTTGATAATTTGGTTTACCAATTTAACCATTCAATGCGATCTAACGGCACGCTTATCTCACGACCATCACTCAGTGTAATATTGAGTATGTTTTCGGTAAAGTGAACGTCTGTTGCGGTTACATGAGACATCACATAATTTTCTAATTTAATTTTTATTCGCAATTGAAAATGGAATGGTAAGACCATTTAATGCTGTTCTGACTTTCAAAAAACCTTTCGCATCATAATAATACGGTTCCCCTTCTTCATCGACGACCCGGATTAACCCATCCGCTTCAGACTCAGGGTCCGGGATAAACTCGTATAGCTTTAATGTAAAGAGGCTGACGCCCTCATACTCCCCGGTGTCAATGCACAAAACGAGATTTTTCTTTTGTAATTCCTGAATGCTCATTTTTTCCATTCCATATAATTAACTGATGTTACGCGCATGGCTAAAAAGGGCTAAAGCCCTTGGGGATTTCGG
>CAYVDX010000050.1:0-11755 GCA_964450485.1 uncultured Calditrichaceae bacterium | reverse complement strand
CCGCTTTGCGCCGGAAACCAGGCCATATCCAGTATTTCGCCGCGAAACCCGATGCCGATGGCGTCTCCCCGTAGCGGGCCGGGATCGTTTGATGATTCGTTTCCACGACTGGTTGAGGTAATAATTTCAATTGGCAGCGAGTAGGTTTTCCCATCACGTTTGAATTTGAGGCTGAGCGGCGTTTGCGCGCGGGTTGCAACTAAATATTCCGCCAGCGCCGCTTCAAAAATTCTGCGAAATTTGTTGCGGAGTTTCAGATCGGCGTCTTCCGGCAAATCCATCAATTGCCGCGTGGCTTTGAGCAGCTTTTCCCGCGCTTCCGCGACTTGCGGCGGATTTTCCATCACGCCGTTTTTTGCGGAATGACAACCGCTCAATGCGAAGGTGAGCACTAAAACCGTAAAAAAACGCCGCATAAGAGGCGGGGAAGTCAAAAATACCAGTAAATTTCGGGTAATTTTTATCATTGCAATTTTGATTTTACTCCGCGGTGCATTAAATTATTGGCATTCTGATTCGCGATTATCGCGTCCCAAATTCATTGAAACTTAACACCCACGGATCAATACCGCAAAAAAAACTTTTGGGTATTTTTAAAAAACGCATCTTTTGTCAAAAAAACGTCATTATAAAAAACTTTTATTCCGAATCCGCTCAAGTAAAATGGCAAATGGATCGATAGGTGTAATATTGATCTTGCGAATGGAAAAATAACGATTAAATCAGGGAAGACAGTATGGAGTTTGTTCATCGTCAGGAAGAAAACCGGCTGCTTGTCAAAATCGGCGGAAAGATCGGGCCGGGAGACGCCGAAGATTTGTATCATCGCGTGACAACACTGATTGCGCCCGCGCATCGTGAAATTTTGATGGATATATCCAATGTTTCCGTTGTTTCCGGCAATGCGCTGGCAAAATTGTCGCTGCTGAATAATCGCGTTACAAAAATGGGTAAACGGCTGTTTCTCACCGGAGTTGGCAAATCCCTTTTCAGGCTGTTTGATGTCGTGGGTTTGGATTCGCTGGTGATTGATCAGCCGGCAACATCACAAACGCAGCCCCCGGCAATTTAGCCCTTTATGCCGTGGTTAAACCGGTATTTCGTCGCGATCAGTGACGGCGTCGGTTAAATTGAGGGATTCGAGGTTGAGTCCCGCCAGATTCACCCCGCGCAGGTCTGCTTGTTTCATGTTGACGCCGTCAAATAAAAACAGGCCGATCTTTGCGCCGTCCATGCGCGCCCCGCGCAAATCGGCTTGCTGAAAAGACGTTTCGCACAATTCCGCTTCCGATAAATTCGCCCCGGACAAATTCGCCCGCACAAATCGGGTGTTCCACAAGCACGCGCCCTGAAAATCCGCGTTTTGAAAATCGATATTATCCAAAATCATCATGCTCAAATCAAGTCCCCGCAGGTTTGTCCCCCGCAAATTTAAGCGAGTCCCCGGGTTCGCTTTTCGCCATTCATTCCACGCTTTTGCCCCGTTTTTTAAGCGATTCAGCAATGCCTCATCGCCATTTTGGGGTGAACTGTTTTGCGAATCGGGCAACGCCTCCCCGGTTTGTAATGACGAAGATTCTTCGGAATTTATCAACGGTTCTGTTTCCACGGCGGTGTCGGTTTCGGCTTGCGGGTGGGAAAGCGTCGCTTCGGCGGGATGATTTTCCGGAAACGCCGCGGTTAATTCACCTTTTTTTATTTCGTCGCCGCGCTCGCTCTCGTCCGAATCCATGCCTTGATCAAGCATCGCATTGATTTCATCAAAGGCCTGATCCATGTCTGTTGTTTCATCTTCCGGGCTTGTATCGCCGGGCAACTCGGTCCGCATCGGTTCGGCCGGCTGCTCAATTTCCGGCAATGCTTCGGTTTTTCTCACGGCAGGTTCATCATCCGCTAATTCATTTTTCGGCTCTTTTTCGATGAAAAACTCCGTCCGCACCGGTTCGGCCGGTTGCTCAATTTCCGCTATTTCATCGCGCGCTTCCGCGGCAGGTTCGCCGGTAATCGCAATTTCCGACTCATCGGGCGGCAGCGATTGAGAATGCGCAGCTTCGAGTAAAACATCCGATGTTTCTTCAGGGGCAAATTCGTTTTCGGCTTCTGATTCCACTTGCGCAATTTTACCCTCGGTGAAAAAATCGTCTAAAATAGTTTCAAACAGCGCGTCATCCGTTACAACAAGCGGCGGCGTGGATGTTGTATCGTCGATCAACGGATTTGCTTCATCAGCGTTGCTGAAGATGTTTTGAGGCGTTTTGCTCTTTTGGATAAACGCTTTTGGGTGGGCCGGCTGTGTTGCGGACGTTTTTTTTGTCTCCTTCGCAGCCGTGTGGGGAGATTTCTCCGGCGCATCTTCGCCGGTTGATCCCTTGAAATCTTCAATCCAATCTTCCTGAAACAGCCCGATAATTCGATCAAGCAACGACATATTTATTCCTCAATAATTAAACACGTACAACCCTGTTAGTGGAATAAATATGCTAAACTTCGGCATTAATGAGTTGATACAAATCCTGTTTTTTGAATTTTTATCGTAAATTCAATGAAAAAGAGTGCGTAACAATCCTGGGACATTTGCGCAAACTCAGCAAAGCGTAATCAGGAAAATTTTAATTGGGTTGTCATTTGGACCTCACCCCCTAAATCTCCCTCTCCTGAAATAAGAGGGGGGCTTAATCTCTTGGTTCTTATAAAATTAGAGCATCTATTCAGCCCTAAATTTCCCCTCTCCTTTTAGGCGCTTACAAATAATTTTCTGTCACTTTAGGGCAAAAAATTAAGCAGTGTGCAATTCACCATATTGGCATGGCATGCCATGCCAATACGGTAGTTTGAGCTGAAAATCCCGTTTGGTTCCAGCCTGTCCCTTTGGGGGCTTGTCCAGGTTAGGAGAGGGGTTGAGTCGCAAGGCTTCCCTTTGTGAGGGATGAGGTCAAAACAGCCTGTGTTTTTCAAACGTAAGTTTTCAATTTTCTAACGCAAATCAATAAAGCGCCCCAAGATGGTTATGCACTCAATAAAAAAGAGATTTTGGAGTTTATAATTCACGCTTCTTTCGCGCGATAAAAATCATGCGTTTGCTATTATAAACAAAGGGGCTTTTATCATAATAGCCGTATATATTTTCAATCTCGAAACCGGCTTTTTCCAACAGCATTTCCATTTCAAATCGAAATACGTATCGAATCGGCAGCACGTTGGTTCTTTTGGCGATTAGCTGACCGTTTTTGTCGGTAATTTCGTGGACATAAACGTGAATCGCGGTTTGCACGCTTGGGTCATACCCCCGGGCAATGTAGCGGATGATGGTGTGTTCATTTTTTTTGTCTTCAAAAACACCCTCATATTTAAGCGGCATGGATTGGCCCAGCCGGGCGATGGCGCCGCCGGAATAAGAGATTCGCGCTTCCCGGGGATCCCAATTGCTCATGCCAATCACCAACAGTCCCTCAATTTTCAAATGGCGGTTGATGGCCGCCAGCGTGGTATCCTGGCGAAATCGTTCGTAAACATGGGCAAACTCCCCATACGGCATGAGCGCCAATGAAAATTGAGCGCCGGGAATATTGAGCTTGACCATATCCTGTTTTTCAAAAGTCACCCGTTGCCGGATTTTTTCCGGTGCTTCTTTCAATTTTTTGCGGGCAATTTTTAGCATGTTTTCTGACAAATCAAAGCCGTAAACGCGATAACCGGCTTCTGCCAGGGCAAGGGTGACGCGCCCGGTACCACAGCCGATCTCCAGAATCTGCGCACCGGTTTTGCTTGCTAAATCAAGATATAGCGGCAGATCATCCCCTTTGTCGCCGTGGGTAAGCTCGTAAATTTCCGCAAAATCTTCAAACGGATCGTCCATGTTAAACGTTTTGCTTTTATGGCGCATTCTCAAAACTCCCGGTCGTTTTCATGTTGTTAAACACATTATAAATAAATGTTTTGCATTTTGGAATCGTGAAATTTAACTTCCGGCGTTTTAATTTGCAAATTAATGATGAACGGTTCTTCGATAATATTCCAAATAGTTCTAATTTATACGCCCATCATTCCGAAAATCGTAAAAAATGATACGGAAAATATTTAAAAAACGCTCAACTTTATATTGCAAAGTTCTTTGCGGGACATTATATTAACCACGAATTAGCAAGGAGTGCTGAATGATTACCAATCAAATTCAACAGGCCATCGATCAGGTGCGCGAGCTGCAACAGAAAATTTTGGAAAGCCAGCGATTTAAAGGATACTCCGGCCGGGCGCGTGCCATTTGTGGCGCGGCGGCGTTGGTTGCCGCGTTTATAATGAGTTCTTCACAATATCCGCAGGATGCGGCTGCCCACGCGTTTGGGTGGGGCGTGGTGGCGCTTTTTGGCGTGATGCTCAATTTTGGTTCGCTCGTGCATTGGTTTTTATTCGATCCCACCGTAAAACGCGATATCCGTCGCTTAAAACCCACGCTCGACGCGCTCCCGGCAATCATTGTTGGTACCGTGATGACCTACGTCATGATTTCGCATAACCTTCACGAATACTTATTCGGCATTTGGATGTGTCTGTTTGGATTGGCAAACCTCGCTTCCCGGCACGTGCTGCCGCAGCGAATTTGGACCGTCGGCGTTTATTATATCGCCTGCGGCGCGGTCTGTTTGTGGTATTCTTCAAATATTTTGTTTTTAAACCCCTGGCCAATGGGCGTCGTTTTTTTTATCGGCGAATGGACCGGCGGCATTGTTTTGCATTTCGGGGACACAAAAGATTTGAGCATCAGCGATATTTTAAGCGTTTTTAACATTATAAAGGAGGGTGAACATGCCCAACAAACATGAGAATCCGTATAATGCTTTAAAGCGAATATTTCACGAGCCCAACCGGATGGCGATTATTTCGGCGCTTTGCAGCACGTCAAATGGATTGACATTCCGCGCGCTGAAAGAGCAATGCGATCTGACCGACGGCAACCTGAGCCGTCACCTCAAAGTACTGGAAGAAGCCGCTGTGTTGAAAATAGAGAAAAAATTTGTCGGCGCCAAGCCGCAAACCCGGGCGTTTTTGACGGATAAAGGCCGCGAAAATTTTGTGGAATATTTACAGGTCTTGGAAGAAGTCTTAAAAAAGGCCGCCGAAGCTGTTTCCACCAGCGACGCCGGTTCCGAACTGCCGTTTGATGCAATAAAAACCGCGCGTGCGTAATAAAAACAACATATTAGCAGCTTTTTATTGTCGCCGCTTAATTATTTAAAAATCCGAAAGGATTTATTTTTTGAACACTTTGCTTTACCATTCAAAGTGCTTTGCTGGCAAAAATAGTTTGTTGGTAAAAAAATCGGAATGAAAGGATGTGCGTTCAACACGGTTAATACGTGATAAATTTTTAAATACAAGCGCCTTTATAAATTAACATGAGCAAACATTAATCACAGGATTGAAAACAGGGGCAAGGAATGATCGGAGTATTAAAGAGACAAACGACACGAGCGGAAGAACTGGAGAGCCTCATCTCGCAGGGTTATCATTTACCGGAGCATGTAGCGATTATTATGGATGGCAACGGACGTTGGGCAAAGCGGCGGGCGCTTCCCCGCGCGGCCGGTCACCGGGAGGGCGTAAAATCGGTGAGAAAAATTGTCGAATTAGCCGGAAATTTAAAAATAGGACATCTGACGCTTTACACTTTTTCAAAGGAAAATTGGCATCGCCCTGCCGCGGAAGTGAATACATTGATGAAGCTGTTGGTCAGCTCGATCCGCAAGGAAATTGACGAGTTAATGCGAAAAAATGTTCGCTTGCGCACCATCGGCGATCTAAACGACTTGCCGCCGGCAGCCCGGGCGGAAATGTTAGACGCAACCGAGCGCACCCGGCACAACACCGGGCTAAATTTAAACCTCGCGCTCAGCTATGGCGGTCGTTCCGAAATCGTTTCGGCGGTAAAAAATATTGCCGAACGCGTTTGCAGCCGGGAATTGTTTATCAACGAAATTGATGAGCGGCTGGTTTCCGAGGCGCTTTATACGCGGGATATGCCCGATCCCGACTTGCTGATTCGCACCAGCGGCGAGCAACGCATCAGCAATTTTTTGCTGTGGCAGGTGGCGTATTCAGAGCTTTATATCACCCAAACGGCCTGGCCGGATTTTCGGGAAGAAGAATTTTGCAAAGCGATCATCAGCTACCTGCGCCGGGAACGCCGGTTTGGAATGACCAGCGAACAATTGCAGCAATGAATTATCAATCAACGCTTGAGTACTTATTTGCCCTTCAGCGGGTTGGGATAAAGCTGGGGTTGGAAAACATTTTAGCGCTGCTGGATGCACTGGATAACCCCCAAAATCAATTCCCGGCCATTCACATTGCCGGCACCAACGGCAAGGGGTCAACCGGGGCGATGATTGCGTCCATTCTCCGGCAAAGCGGGCTAAGGGTCGGTTTTTACACTTCGCCCCATTTGGTTGATTTTAGTGAACGGATTCGCGTGAATCAACAATCCATTTCCACGAAAAAAATCGTCGCCTTGACCGCGCGGCTTCGTCCGCTGATCGAGAAAATCCAACCCTCTTTTTTTGAAGTGACAACCGCGATGGCCTTCTGGCATTTTGCCGCTGAAAAAGTCGATGTTGCCGTTGTCGAAACCGGGTTGGGCGGGCGGCTCGATGCAACAAATCTCGTCAATCCGCTAACAACGCTCATCACCCCGGTGGACTTTGATCACCAAAATTTCCTGGGGAATTCAATCGAAGATATCGCGAGTGAAAAAGCGGGCATCATCAAGCCGGGGGTTGCCTGCCTGACCAACAATCGCCGCCCGGCGGTGCTGAACACGCTCGCGGAAAGATGCCGCACGGTCGCGGCAAAATTCATCAATGTCAATGAAACCGGCCGTTATGAAATCCGGGCGTTGGGTCTAACCGGTTCACGCTGTGATTTTAAGATTCGCGGCAACTATTTTGAGGATATAACCGTAAATTTGCCCGGCAAGCATCAGCTTGAAAACGCATTGCTGGCGTTAAGCGCAATTATTGAAATTAGCGACAAATTTTCCATCTCACAAAATGCAATTATTGACGGAATGAAAAACCCGCGGTGGCGGGGGCGGCTTCACCAGGTTTCGGAAAATCCCCGGATCATCATTGATGTATCGCATAATCCCTCCGGTTTTGCGAATACATTTGCTTTTCTGCGCAATTTTTTTCAAAAAGACCAAATTCGCGCCATTACTTTTTTACAAAATGATAAAGATTTTTCCAAAATTGGCGAAATATTAATCGATAATGTTCACGATACACGAATCGTCGATTTGCAAATGGGTAAGCCCTTAGCCCCCCGGTTGCTGTTGGACGTCATCAAAAAACACCGCGGCGTTGGATGGATTTTTCCAACGTTCGAATCGGCAATCAAGGAAATTGAAAACGACAGTAGCGATCATTTATGGCTGATTATTGGCTCGCACTATTTGGCGGGAGAAGCATATCGGTATTTTCAAAAGGACTTAAATATTCAAATTTAAAAATTCCCTTTCAATTTGCTTGCATTTCCTAAATGGAACTTTTATATTTGGTCGCACACAAAGTTACTTCCAAATTGACTTGCATTTGAATACCCGCATTAATGACAAATTTGTAACACTTCCCAAAATAAACAATGACAACAGACAGATCAAAATACATTAACCAAAAGGGGTAATTCTATAATGTTGGATTTAGATTCTCTAAAGACGTTAAAGATTTCGGAATTGAATCAGGTTGCACAGGAACTTGATGTTCAAGGTACTTCCGGGATGAAAAAACAAGAGCTTATCTTCAAAATATTAGAAGAACAAACCGCCCAGGAAGGATTGATTTTTTCACAAGGGGTGCTGGAAGTTTTACCGGATGGCTACGGTTTTTTGCGCTCGCCCAAGTTTAACTACATGCCG
Source organism: uncultured Calditrichaceae bacterium (assembly GCA_964450485.1). GTDB lineage: Bacteria > Calditrichota > Calditrichia > RBG-13-44-9 > J075 > JACKAQ01. The sequence continues at coordinate 3,849 of CAYVDX010000050.1, read as the reverse complement.
GGACAAGACGACATTTACGTTTCACCGTCACAGATCAAACGATTCGACCTGCGCACCGGCGACACCGTCCAAGGGCAGATTCGCCCGCCAAAAGATAACGAGCGGTTCTTTGCGCTGCTGCGGGTGGAAGCCGTAAATTTTGAAAGCCCGGAAAAGAAGCGCGAAATTAATTTGTTCGACAACCTGACGCCGATTTATCCGAACGAGCGATTGGATTTGGAGAGTGAACCCAAAGATTATACCATGCGTATTATGAACCTGCTTACGCCGATTGGGAAGGGACAGCGTGGTTTAATCGTGTCGCCGCCCCGCGCGGGTAAAACAGTCATCATGCAAAAATTGGCCAATGCGGTGATGAAACATAACCAGGACGTCACCATGATTGTGCTGTTGATTGACGAACGTCCCGAAGAAGTTACGGATATGGAGCGCAGCGTAGATGCGGAGGTCGTTTCTTCGACATTTGACGAGCCGCCCGAGCGCCATGTTGCCGTGGCGGATATGGTCTTGGAAAAAGCCAAACGTCTGGTGGAATACGGGAAAGACGTGGTTATCCTGCTGGACTCAATTACGCGTTTAGCGCGCGCTCACAACACGGTTGTGCCGCACTCCGGTAAAATTTTATCCGGGGGTGTTGATTCAAACGCCTTGCGCCATCCCAAACGGTTTTTTGGCGCTGCGCGAAACATTGAAGAAGGCGGAAGCCTGAGCATTCTGGCAACCGCGCTTGTGCAAACCGGCTCTCGAATGGATGAAGTGATTTTCGAAGAATTTAAAGGAACCGGTAACATGGAAATTGTGCTGGATCGGCGTTTGGCGGACCGGCGAATTTTTCCGGCAATTGACATTAACAGCTCCGGCACGCGGAAAGAAGAATTGTTGTTGAGCAAGAAAGAATTAGGACGTGTGTGGGTGCTGCGAAAGCTGCTCAACGAAATGAATCCCATCGAAGCCATGGAATTTCTGGTTGGCAAAATGCGCAATACCCGCAGCAATGACGAGTTTTTAAATAGCATGAGTTCATAAATTTAAGAATTACTTTGTCGCTTGCATTTCGCGGGTTAAATCATTATCTTGGCGCGATTGAAACAAAAGTGACAATATTTTAGGAGTTTTCGCATGAAACAAGGTATTCATCCTGACTATCACATGGTCGTCTTTAAAGACATTTCCACCGGTTTTTCCATATTGACGCGTTCTGCCGCCACTTCAAAAGAAACCATTGAGTGGGAAGACGGCAAGGAATATCCGTTGATCAAAACAGAGCTTTCCAGCGCTTCGCACCCATTTTTTACCGGGAAGCAGCATTTGGTTGATACGGCCGGACGCGTGGAAAAATTCTTGAAAAAATATGGCGATCGCCGATAAGCATACACGGATTACAAATTTGCAAAGCGGAATGCTCGGTGATGGAGTGTTCCGCTTTTTGTTTATTGAGAAATTTGCGGGATTGTGAGATCAACATTAAAATTGGGGTATTAAAATGTATGCGCATCGAGTCAAATCCATTGTATCTCAAAATAACGAAGTAATACTAAAAAATCTTCCATTTAAATCCGGTGAAGAAGTTGAAATTATCATATTGACTGCCGAAAAAAAAACATCTAAAGTACCGTATCCCCTGCGTGGAAAACCGCTAAAATATATTAAACCATTTGATCCGGTGGCAGCAGATGATTGGGAAGCTGCAAATTGATTCTGTTAGATACACATATTTGGATATGGTGGGTTCAGGATATAGACCGCTTAAGTAACAGGCAAATTGAAATTCTTAGTAGCAACGAACGCACGGGGTTAGGGGTTAGTATTATTTCTTGTTGGGAAATCGCAAAATTGGTTGAAAAAAACCGACTGGACCTGTCGTTACCAACAAAAGAATGGTTTGATACGGCAATAAATTATCCAGGTATAAAACTACTCGAACTAACTCCCGCAATTGCATTGGAATCGACTCAACTTCCCGGTCAATTTCATAAGGACCCGGCAGATCAAATTATTGTAGCGACATCGAGAATTTATCATATTGATTTACTAACCGCCGATAAAAAGATCATCAAATACAAACATGTAAGTATTTTAAACGAATAGTTGTTATTCAAAATGCTCGAAAAATTACAAAATATTGAAAATAAGTTTTTACAAATCTCCCGGGAAATGGGTAACCCGGAAGTGGCCAGCAATCCGGAAATTTACACCAAGTTAGCGCGTGAATATTCTGATCTGGAGCCGGTTGTCCTGAAATATCGCCAGTATCGCACGGTTTTAAGTCAAATTGAAGATTCAAAAAGCATTTTGCAGGAAACCGACGATGAAGAGATGAAAACGTTGGCCCGGGAAGAGTTGGCGGAATTGGAATCGCAAAAGGAAACCCTGGAAAAAGAAATCCAAAAATTGCTGGTTCCGCCGGATCCGACGGATCAAAAAAATACGATTGTGGAAGTTCGCGCCGGCACGGGCGGCGATGAAGCGGCAATATTTGCCGGCGATCTTTATCGCATGTATTCGCGCTATTGCGAGCGCAATCGCTGGAAAATGGAATTGGTAAACGTCAATGAAGGCGAGCACGGCGGGTTTAAAGAAATTATCTTTTCGATCAACGGAAAAGGCGCGTACGGCAAGCTGAAATTTGAAAGCGGCGTGCATCGCGTGCAGCGGGTGCCGGATACGGAGTCGCAGGGGCGGATTCACACCTCCGCGGCGTCGGTGGCGGTGATGCCCGAAGCAGATGATGTGGAAATTGAAATCGGTCCCAATGATCTGATTATCGATGTATATCGTTCCTCCGGCCCGGGCGGGCAATCGGTGAACACCACGGATTCGGCGGTGCGCATCACCCACAAACCGACCGGACTGGTGGTGACCTGCCAGGATGAAAAATCGCAGCTCAAAAATAAAAATAAAGCCATGAAGGTGCTGAAAGCGCGTCTGTACGATATTGAGTTGCGCAAGCAGCAGGAAAGCATCACCAGCCAGCGGCGAAATATGATTCGTTCCGGCGATCGCAGCGAAAAAATCCGCACCTACAATTTTCCCCAGGGGCGCGTCACGGATCACCGGATCAGCTTGACGCTTTATCGCCTGAATGAAATCATGGACGGCGAACTGGATTTACTTGTTGGCGAATTGCAGGTCGCCGAACAAACGGAGCGCCTCGAAGCAGAAGCAGCAAAAGCATCATGACAGACGTTTGGACGGTCAGGCAAATTCTGGATTGGACCGTAAATTTTTTCACTTCAAAAGAAATTCCCGAACCAAGATTAAGCGCCGAATGGCTGTTGGCGGATGTGCTGAAATGCCGGCGAATCGAATTGTATATTCAATTTGACCGCATTTTGACAGGCGAGGAACGGACCGCTTATCGCGCGTTTGTGCAGCGTCGCGCCGGTCGCGAACCGGTGCAGTACATCCTCGGGGAAACGGAATTTTACGGGTTGCCGTTTGTCGTGTCGCGGGATGTGCTCATTCCCCGGCAGGATACGGAAACGCTGGTGGACGCCGCGATTGAGCAGATCCGGCAGCGTCAACTGCAAACACCGCTCATTCTCGACATCGGCACGGGCAGCGGCTGTATTGCGATTGCCCTGGCAAAGCAATTTCCCGATGCGGACGTGTGGGCAATTGACAAAAGCGACGCCGCGTTGGCTGTCGCAAAAGAGAATGCCAAATTAAATGATGTTCGCATCCGCTTTGTATCCGACGATATTTTTTCGGATACGACCCGGTTTCCTCAAAAATTCGATGCCATGGTCAGCAATCCGCCGTATATTTCCGAATCGGAATGGAAAGCCGTGCAGCCGGAAGTGCGAGCGTTTGAGCCGCGCGACGCTTTGTTCGGCGGCAACGACGGCC
>CAYVDX010000049.1:0-11834 GCA_964450485.1 uncultured Calditrichaceae bacterium | reverse complement strand
GGGCGGCTGCAAAAACTTATCTTGCGGAATATCGAGGTCTTCGTAAATTGATTTCATAAAGGTTGCCCAAAATGGCAGGGCTGTTTCCGAGCCGGTGCCGGCGCGCCCCAGTTTTAGAGTGTGATCATCCAGTCCCACCCAGACGCCGGTGGTCACATGTGGGGTAAAACCCATAAACCAGGCGTCGCTGTAATCATTGGTAGTGCCGGTTTTTCCGGCGGCCGGCGCGGTAAAATGCCAACGCCAGCGCGCGGAGCCGCCCGTCCCGTGATTGATCACATCTTCCAGCATTGTCGTGACGATGTACGCGGTCGAACGGTTCAACACTTCAGTGCGCTTCGGTTTGTTTTCATACAACAAATTTCCGTATCGATCCTCAATGCGTAAGATAGACACCGGCTCCACCCGAACGCCCTTATTGGCAAACACACCAAAGGCGCTGACCATTTCCATCGGGATCACATCCGAACTGCCCATCGCCAGGCTGGGATAGGGACGAATATCCGTGGTTAAACCCATGCGACGGGCGTAATCAGCCACGGTTCGCGGGCTGATTTCCAAAATCAACCGCGCTGAAATGAGGTTCAGCGAACGCTTAAGCCCCTCCCGCAGCGTGGTCAACCCGCCGACGGAATGGTCAAAATTTTCCGGCGTCCAGCGCGTGCCGTCGGGATTGGTGAGCACCACCGGCTGGTTGAGCAATTGGTCTGCCGGCGTGTACCCGTTATCGATTGCCGTGGCGTAAAGAAAAGGTTTAAACGTGGAACCGGGCTGACGCTTGGCCTGGGTAGCGCGGTTAAATTTTGATTTCTCAAAATTGCGCCCGCCGACCATGGCCAGAATGTGCCCATTGGTATGATCCAACGCAACCATGGCGATTTGCACCACCGATTTTTTGGCAAAAATTGAATCCGACACATGATTTTTGCGCTTCCAGCGCAACAGTGTTTTGGAAACGCGTTTTTGAATGGCGGGCATGCGTTCGGCAATGGCTGAATCCATCCGAGCCTGGTACGCATAATTTAAGGTCGTATAAACATTCAAACCGTCTTCGTACACATTTACATTCAACTCTTTTTGCAGCCGGTTGAGCTGAATGCGCACGTATTCGGTAAAGTATGGGGCAATTGCGCCGTGTTCGTTGAATTTTTCGGTAATGACCGGCCACACCCGCACGCTGTCGTAAACGCTCTGGGTCAAATAATTGCAGGTGACCATGTTTTTAAGCACAATATTTCGTCGCAATACCGCTTTCCACATCCGGAATTTCCAGCTTTCATCGCCTTCTTGCGGCGGGCCTTCGAACTTAATTTTCCGCTGTTTCTCCGTCACATACGGCGGCTGGTAATTGTTCGGTCCTTTTAAACTGCCGACCAAAAAAGCACTCTCTTCAACGGTTAAATCGCCTGCATCTTTGTTGAAATATTTTTTGGCGGCGCTCTGAATGCCATACGCTCCCCGTCCGAAATAGGAAAGGTTCAAATACATTTCCAGGATTTCTTTTTTCGAATAAGTGCGTTCAATTTGCAGCGCGGTAATGATTTCGCGAAGTTTTCGGGAAATACTGCGCTCAAAGCCGATTTTTTTGACATATAAATTCCGGGCAACCTGCATGGTGATGGTGCTGAAACCGCCGCCCTGAAAACTGAATGTCAGCAGGTTCACCACAAACGGCTTGATCGCGCGTTTGATATTCACGCCCCAGTGATCAAAAAATTCCCGGTCTTCAGTGGCCAATGCCCCCTGGATGACATACGGCGGAATCTGCTCGTAGGAAATCCAGATGCGGCTGTGCGTGAACAATTCATGGATCACCTTGCCGTCGGCGGAATAAAGGCGGGTTGCCTGGGCCGGATTCACATTTTCCAATTCGGTCATATCGGGAAGCCCGGCGATCAGGTAAATGAAATATGCTAAAAAACCAATGCCAAGCAAGATCAGCACGGCCAACCTCATTTTCGATTTTAACGGCGATGGATGGTTTTTTAGCGTTTCACGGTCGGTAAATTCATGGCTGTAGTCCGGCAACCCGGGATTTTCGGAGAAGTTATTCATATTTAATGTTTAAATATCTTTTTGATTATTCTAATTTTTCCTGACATTATATCGGTTTGCGTTTAGGCGACGGGGCGGAAAATTTACAACAGGCGTTTTATTATGAAGCTTTATGAATTTTATACTTTACTGGCAGGAGTTTTTCCAAATTTACATGATCAGAAGCATTCAAAATCTCAATGCCAACGATTTTTTCGTTTTCTCCGATATCTAAAACAATATCTTCGCTGACTCGTTCGTTGATAAGATTTTGCTTCCGCTCATCCAGTCGAATGTAAAGTAAATCCATTTTATCATCGTACGAAATATTCATTTCATTCCTCACCATTTCCCATAAAAAACATATACAGTAACAGTTATAACCTTATTATTTTTAACAACATAAATGACTTCAACTCTCTTTTGTGAATAATATTTTTTATTTCGTTTTCGCTTAAAATCATAAACTTTTGCTTTTCCTAATCGCCCGTATTTTGCCGGAACCGTGGAACCTGTTTTGATGACATCTTTAATTTCGTTTTCACTCGTTCCACGTTCCTTGGCTCTTTGTAATGTATGCGGCTCAATTTGAATCTTCATATCGTTTCAGGTTTCACTCATCATGCTCGTTCTCCAAATATAACTTTCCGCGTAGTAAATTCAAATCATTAATCAATACGATTCCGTCACATTTTCCTTGCCCTGCACAATGGCAACGCTGGCGCTGGCCCCGATGCGCGTGGCGCCGGCTTCAATCATTTTGCGGGCGTCCTCATAACTGCGAATACCACCGGAGGCTTTAACGCCCATCCCGCTGCCGCTGACCGCTTTTGCCATCAAGGCCACATCGTGCGCGGTGGCGCCGCCGCTGGAAAACCCGGTGGATGTTTTTACAAAATTCGCCCGCGCCCGCTTGGCTGTTTCGCTGGCAATGACTTTTTCTTCGTCGGTCAGCAGCGCTGTTTCGAGAATCACTTTGCACAATGCGCTGCCGTCGTTACACGCTTCCACCACCGAGCGGATATCGCGATATAGCAAATCGAGATTGCGGTCTTTCAACGCGCCGATGTTGATCACCATATCTATTTCCCGCGCGCCTTCACGAATGGCCTGGCGCGTTTCCAATGCCTTGATTTGCGGGGTATGCGTGCCCAGCGGAAACCCAACCACGGTGCATGTTTTTACCGGACTGCCTTTCAACAGTTTGGCTGCTAATTTCACATAAGTTGGATTGATGCAAACCGACGCAAACTCATATTCTCGCGCATCCGCGCACAGCTTCTCAATATCTTTGCTGGTAGCCTCAGGTTTTAGCAGGGTGTGATCAATAAACCCGGCGATATCGCCCGGCACGCCGTTGCCGCCGGCACGGTACGTGATGCGGCTCGCGCCCATGTTGATAAACTGGCGAACCGTGTCCGAAGCGTTCTCAGCGCAGTGACCGCCGCAACTCCCGCCGCAGCAGGAGCAATCGCAGGCGCTGCCATACGCAACGCCCTGTTGCCGCAATATTGTAGTGATTTGCTGAGCAATTTGTTCCAGTTCCTGGGATGAAAAATTATTCACTTCCGCTCCTGAAAAATGCGTTTCGTAAATTGTTTTTATCTTTTGGGGATCGACAAATTCGTTTTGAATTTGCAAAATTTGTTTTGCCCGGCGCAAATGCCGCGCTTGTGTGCAATCCGTTTTCAGCCACACATCGACGATTTCCCTGGCCCGGGAACTGTCAATCATGCCGGCGCCGAGGGTGAGCACGTTGGCATTGTTGTGCTCCCGACTGTTTTGGGCCGTTTTTACATCGTAACACATTGCCGCGCGAATGCCCGGCACTTTGTTTGCCGCCATGCAGGAGCCGATCCCCGCGCCATCAATCACGATACCGCGGTCGCACACACCGGCCGCGACTTTACGGGCAACTTTGTAGGCAAACAATGGGTAATCAACCGGCATTTTTTTAAAAGCGCCGACATCATCGACACGAAATCCCTGTTGCCGCAGGTAAGTTTTTAGCGCTTCTTTTAGCGCAAAACCACCGTGATCAGCGCCAATCGCAATCGTGTGAACGGTCTTGGACATGGTTAAAGTTGCCCTAAATCGTGTCGATTGTAATTCACTTGTAATCCTTTAGCTTTTTTGGGTGATAATACGATAATCGGCTACTAAAATCAAGTTTTATCTCTTGTCGAAACATTCTTGATAAAAAAAATGTAGAATATTTGCGCTATGTCTATTTTTCAAATAAAATTATACCTATTTTTTTCTGACAAACACGGTTCATTAATTTTGCAATAGATGGGGTTTAAGGGTGAAGATTTTCGTTGTTGACGACGTACATGAAAACCGGGTGCTGATCAAGACCTTCCTGCGCATGGGCGGTTATTCAAACATACACACATTTGGTTCCGCGGAAGAAGCTTTTGTTTCCCTGGGAATGGAAAACCTGACCACGGAAGAAAGTGACGTCGATCTGATTTTGATGGATTTGATGATGCCGGATATTGACGGCATATCCGCTTGTGAGCGTATAAAATCGAAGGCGCAACTCGCTGACGTCCCGATAATCATGGTGACGGCAAATACCGATTCCAAAAGTCTGGAAGCCTCTTTTAATGCCGGGGCAATGGATTACATCAAAAAACCGCTGGATAAAATCGAGCTGCTGACCCGGGTTCGTTCGGCGCTGCGGCTCAAAAAGGAGATGGACAATCGCAAGCAGCGCGAGCGGGAGTTGCTGGAAGTTAAGATCGAACTGGAAAAAGCGAACGCCGAACTGCGCCGTATTTCACAGTTAGACGCCCTAACCGGCATATTGAACCGGCGCGTTTTTGATGAAACCCTGGAATACGAATGCCGGCGCGTTACCCGCGAATCCGATTTTATTTCATTGATCATGTTTGACATCGACGATTTCAAGCCGTATAATGACACTTACGGCCATCAAACCGGCGATCAATGTCTGCGATTGATTGCCCAAACGCTCGATCAAGCCCTGAAACGAACCGGCGACGCCCTGTTTCGCTACGGCGGGGAAGAATTTGCGGCCATTTTGCCCAACACCGATCCCAAAGGCGCCCGGCACGTCGGCGAAATTCTCCGGGAAAAAGTCAATGAACTAAGAATTCCCCACAAAACATCGCGGGTAACGGATCACGTGACCATCAGCGTTGGCATTGCAACCCTGAATTTTAGCAAGGAAAACACCCCGTTCGATCTCGTTGAAATGGCAGACAAGGCGCTTTATGAAGCGAAAAACGCCGGTCGAAATCGGGTCAAAGCCATCTCTCCGCTTTGGGCGGGGCATGATATTCTGCAGTAAAAACGCCATAACATTCGCCATGATTTTGCCGCGATCAATTATTGCCGCCGGTTTTCAAACCGCAGGGTATCTTTGAAGGTTACCTCGGTTTCGTAAATCACCGGGGCAAGCTCGGAGGTCACGCTGACCGGCGTGGGTGTGAACGGGTAAATCCCCTTGATTTCCCGCGTCAAATTCGCGCCGTGGGGAACAATAAACCGCGCGTTGATCGCCAGCGAATCCGGCGGCTCGGCGACCCACTGAAATCGCACACCATTGCCTTTTTTGGCGTAATTCAAATCATCCACCAACACGTCGATGGCGCTGGTATCGGAACGAATCGTGGCGACCACGCGATACCAGGGGCGCTTCGTGCGGAATTGCCAATCCACGAAAATGGTATCTTCTTCCCCGGCGGCCAGCGAATCCTTTCCGGCAACCGAAAACCAGTTTGCTTCAAACGTCAGCGGCGGATAAACCGCCAATTTCTCGCCGTTGTAACCGCGCTCAAACCCATCCGCTTTGACATGCACTTTGTGCAAAAACTCATTGCTACTGAGCTTCACTTCGGATTTTCCGGAATTGATAAAATAGCTGGCCGTCAATCGCACGATTGGTTTCCAACGCTCGCTAAATGCCGGTAATCCATAGAGATAGCCGCCGTATCCAGCTACAATCAACAATAATATGACGCCGACCAACGGCTTGCGGAATTGTTGCGCAAATGCGTTGCCGGCCGGATTATTTCGGATCAAATAGGCAAAAATAAACAACGACGGCAAAAACCAAAGGGTCAGCAAAGCGGTGAGAATGGCGGTATAAATCGCGGCATGCCAAAATGTGGCGACCACAAAGCCAAGCTGGGTCAGTGTTCGGGCAATAAACGGCAGCACTTCCATAAACGCCAGTCGCAGCATGGGCAGCGGGGCCAGCAGGCTGAAAATAAATTGCAGCGGAAAGTAATTCACGTTTGCGATGACAAACAGCATCAGCAGGGTCAGTGCCGGGTAAAATGCCAGCCGCGCGCCGGCAAATGACAACAAAACGATGTAAATCAACAACAGCACAATTGCCCGGACGATGTATTTGTAAGGGTCTGCGCTGAATCGCCAAACGCGCGTCAACTGAACGCCGACCCACAGCCCGGCGACGGAAAAAATGGCGGCGTAAACCAAGTATTTGTCGAAATAGGTCATCCAGGGATAGCGAAATCCCTTGAGCAACTGCATGGCAGCCTCGCCCCCTTGGGTGAAGAGGGCGATGATGATCATCAGCGCAAAAAGTTTCAGCCCGGAGAAGCGCGCCTTCGGGCCGGCGACGTTTTTTTCCCGGAACTTTCGCGCTTGCAGCAATGCGCCGAATCCCATCAAACCGGCTAAAATATTCGCAGCGATCAACAGCCAATACGGCAAATACAAGCGCCCCACGAATGTTTCCCAAAGCATGTAGTGATCTTCTTTATCTTTGGGAATACCGTTTTGCTGGTATTTTTTGAGCATCCCATCCACCAACCGGCCGCTGCGGGCCAGCATCGGCTTTTTGACAAATTTGAACTGATCCCGCGGGGTGTGAATCGGATCGATGTTGATGCCGGCGGTGAAATCGATGGCCGGAATTCCCTTGTTCAAAAACGGCAAATGATCCGATCCCGCGCCGCCCATGGCGTTGTTAATGGAAAAAAAATGGGTGGGATATTCCAGATCGTCGTAACCGAGCACGCGGTCAAAAGCAAAGGCGTCTTCCACCAGCCATTCCGGCGATTGATGGGTGTTGGTATCGATAAAGGGAATCAGCCAGCCCTCGGTGCCGGCCATGTCGATGCTGAACATCAGCGCCACATCGTTCATCTTGGGATAATGTTTTGCAAAATATTTTGAGCCGATCAACCCGCGCTCCTCGCCGCCAAACGTGGCAAAAAGCAAGGTGTAGCGCCGCGTTTCCGGGCGCGATTTCGACCAATCCCGCGCCAATTCGATGACGCAGGCCGCGCCGGAAGCGTTGTCGCTGGCCCCGGGATTGATCCGCGAATCCGAATCGATATGCCCGCCGATGACAATGGTCGAATCGCTTAGCCCGCGAAAAATGCCCACGGCAACGCCGCTGCTTGTGTTCACCCCGCGCGGCGATTCGTAAAAAGGCATCACGTACGCCGTATCCGCGCCAAAGGCTTTGAACTTCCCGGCAGCCCATCGCAGCGCGCGCTGCTCATTGTGCGAACCCATCGGGCGCGGCCCAATCGTGACGCTGAGAAATTTCGTGTACGCATACGCGCTGTCGGCGTTAAAATCCGCTTTTTGCGCAAAAAGTGCGGCAGCGTTTAGCAACATTGTTAAAATGATCAAAAAAAATCCGCGAATTCGCATGGCATCCTCTTGTTAAAACAATGAGAGTTTGTCTTCATTTTTTGCGCGGATGAAAATCTGCATTTGGGGTGGGGTGTTTAGGGGATTCCCGCATTCGCGGGATTGACAGAAATAAACAACAACCTGTCGCTTCCGCGAATGCAGCGGCCTCCATACAAAACCTCTAATTTTCAACCATGCGCAGTGTTTCTCCTTGCTGATCGAACCAAAGAAGCTATCGATTTTTGCTGAAATATTCAATAAGCAATCGCTGGTAAAACGACTTGACAAAGGTTAAATTGGGAAATGATCATCCGGATTCATAAAAAAAATGGAACGCGGATGATGTGGATTGTAGCGATCTTCGCAGACAGCTCACAAACCTAAACAACAAAAAGTTAAATTAAAACAATAAGTTAGATAATTTTTTTCAAAGATTTCATCCGCGTAAATCTGGTTCATCCGGATTATCCGCGTTCCAATTCTTTTTAACACGACGGTATTTTTGTGCGATTAAAAAGCGATGAAAAGCCCATGAGCAACGCAAACCTGATCGATCGTTACTTGCCGGAATACGATTTTCGCTCCCGGCACAACCGCCGCGTTAAAACCAATCGGCAAACCATTTACCCGGTGATTCGCCATTTGGATTTCCGCGGATCGGCGATTACGCGCTGGCTGTTCAAACTGCGCGGTCTTTCATTTTCCGCGTTGACCATGGATGGAATTTTGACATCGGATTTGTTTTCGATCATCCAAGAATCGCCGGACGACGAATTTGTGATCGGCGCGCTGATCAGGCTGCCGGGAAAGCCGATGGCATTTAATGACGGGCGGCAATACAACGAATTTCAACAAGATAATTCCCTGAAAATCGCCTGGAATTTTCGCCTGAATTCTTTCGGTGAAAATCTGACCGAAGTATCGACAGAAACACGGGTTAAGTGCATTGGAAAACAGGCAAAAACCGCGTTCGCGATTTACTGGTTTTTTATCAAACCGTTCAGCGGATGGATTCGGCGGGAAATGCTGCGCCTCATAAAAAAACAATCCGAAAAAACGAATTGATTTTTAGTCCTGAATGGGAATGAGCGAAATCGACAGGTCTTCCTTTACCACGACAATATGCCCGGTCGGCACGCAATGCCAATCGTCTTCCGCGTCGGTTAATTTTTCCGAAACGATCAGCACGGCGTGTTCTGAAGGATCGGTTTGCTTCATCCGGCAAACGCCGTTGCTGCATTCAAAACGGCTGCCGATGGAATGATACAGCGTGGGCGCTTCGATCGCCGGATCGTTTGAATAGCGCATCGCCGCCATGCATTTTCCGTTTGTCACCAACAGGTTTAGCACCGTCGAATCAACCGCGTTTTTCCGGCGATGAATATCCTTTAATTCCGCGAGGGCGTATTGCAGCGCGGCGGTGATGTCATTGTGATCGTGTCGGGTTTGTTTTTCCCGGAGCAGATAATCCAAAAATAGCGCAAAAAAGTGCTCCGAATCGGTTTCGCCGGTGATCCAATTGTAGGTTTCGTCCGAAAGCCGGTTGCGTAATTCCCGTTTGATTTGCAAAAAATTATTGATATTTCCATTGTGCATCATCAAAAAATTGCCGTAGTGAAAGGGGTGGCAATTCGGTTCGGTGACGGCGCCGGCGCCGGCGGCCCGAACGTGGGCGAAAATGCAGCCGGAGCGAATTTTTGGCGCCAGGTAACGCAGGTTTCGATTGTTCCAGGCTGGACGCATGGAAACGAACAACGCCGGCGTTGGCGAAATGGCCGGCGCGTACCAGCCGACGCCAAAGCCGTCGCCATTGACCGGGTCACGGCGTTCCAACGCGTGATAACTTTGATGAATCAATGAATTTTTCGGCTGGTAAAGCAGATGATCCATGATAACCGGCGCGCCTTTGTATCCTAAAAACCGGCACATATTGCCTCCTTTTGTTTTTTGTAATCCCTTAAAACTTAACCGTTATTCCCCAAACCGGCAAGACGCATCCCAAAAGATTTTTAATAAACGCTTTTTTACGCGCATTTTCACATTTATTTAAGCAGATTTGCCGTAATTTTTGGATAAAAGATTTTAAACGGTAAATTATCCCGAGTTTGGCAGTTTTTCAAGCGCGGGTTTCACCCGTTTATCAAAATAAATTCGCCCATTTTCTTATGATAAATACAGAATTTAACCGTAAACTATTAAAGCAGGAAGCCCGCACCCGAATCCGGGAAATCCGCCGCAAGCAGCGGGTTCACGCCCCGAAATTCCCGAGGGATTTTCAATGGTTGAATGCGGCGGCCATAAGCCTGGAAGGACTGCGAGGCAAGGTCGTGTTGCTGGATTTTTGGACGTATTGCTGCATCAATTGCCTGCATGTGGTTCCCGATCTCAAGTATTTGGAAATGAAATACGCTGACGCGCCTTTTGTCGTCATCGGCGTGCACTCGGCAAAGTTTGACAATGAACAAAACCAGGACAACATCAAGGAAGCCATCCTGCGATACGAGATTGAACACCCGGTGATTGTGGATGAAGCTTTAGGTTTGTGGGACGCCTACGCCGTGCGCGGGTGGCCGACGTTTGTTTTGATTGACCCGGAAGGTTACGTTATTGCGCGATTTTCCGGTGAGGGAAACCGGGAAATTCTGGATGTTTACATCGAAGCGATGCTGGAAATTTACGAAATAAGGCACTTGCTCAATTACCAGCCGCTGCTGCTGGATCCGGAAAAACATTATCAATTTTCCCACCTTTTGCGCTACCCCGGAAAAATCCTGGCGGATGGGCAGGGGCAGCGTCTTTTTATCGCGGATACGAATCACCATCGTATTTTGATGACGAATTTCGCGGGAAATGTATTGGAGGTCATCGGCGGCGGCAAGCCCGGTTTTACGGATGGAAATTTCTCCAAGGCGGCTTTCCGGCATCCCCAGGGGATGGCAGTCTCCGGGGAAATGCTTTACGTCGCGGATACCGCTAATCACGCGATTCGCCGGGTAGATTTAACAAAAAAAATCGTCGAAACCCTCGCCGGTACAGGCGAACAGGCACGGCTGACCGACGTCGGCAGCGCGGAAAAACAGACTTCGCTCAACACGCCCTGGGATTTATTCGTGCAAAATGAGGCGCTATTTATCGCCATGGCCGGGCTGCACCAAATTTGGCGGATGGATGTAAAAACGCAGGTCGTTGCGCCGTTTGCCGGCAGCGGCCGCGAAGCCCGGCGAGACGGCGCGTTAAATGAAGCCATGTTTGCCCAGCCCTCCGGCATTTCCGGCGATGGCCGCCGTTTTTTGTTCATCGCGGACAGCGAAAGCAGCTGCATCCGCCAAATTGATCTGCAAAACGACGCCGTGGAAACCCTGGCCGGAGGCGATTTGTTCGTTTTTGGCGATCGCGACGGCAGCGGCGACGCGGTTCGCTTGCAGCATCCGTTGGGGATTCACTTTCACGACGGAAAAATTTATATCGCGGATACGTATAATCACAAAATTAAACGGCTTGACCCGGAAACGCGTGTCTGCAAAACGATTTTGGGCGGCGATGAAAAGGGGATGAGCGGCGGCAGGGAGGCAACCTTTTACGAACCCTCGGGATTGGCCATTGCCGCGGGAAAAATATTCATCGCCGACACCAACAATCATCAAATTCGCGTGTTTGACCGGAAAACGAGAACCACCGGCGCGTTAAACATTCGCGGTCTGGGCGAAGCGCTCAATCGCCACAACGCCGCCATGATTTGCACATCTGTTGCAACCCAGGAAATCACGCTTCCCCGGCAAAAAATCGCTGCAAACACGGACGGCGTGCTGCGCGTGCGCATTCATCTGCCGGACGGACATCAATTCAACAGCGCCTCGCCGTTTGAATATGTTCTGCGAACCCGGGGAACGGTTTTGAACAGCGAAATCGCCAATCAAATTCAGTCGCCCGAACAAAGCTTGGATATGCTGGAAATTGCCTGGCTATCCGGCGAGGCAGCGCAAAAAACAAATATTGCCCTGGAATTGCAGTTTTATTTCTGTTCCCACGGGGAAGGCGGGCAGTGCCGCTTGCGCTCGGTGATTTACAAAATTCCGCTGCTCACCGTTGCCGCCGGCCAACGGGAAATAGTGATTGATGATGTGGTGAGTAAATCCTGAACGGGCAGAACGACCCGCATA
>CAYVDX010000048.1:2115-11916 GCA_964450485.1 uncultured Calditrichaceae bacterium | reverse complement strand
TTTTTAACAACCCAATAAAAAACGCTGCCCATCACAACAAACTCAACGAGGGTAATCAACGGATTCAGGCTGGTATGCGGCGCCAGCATAAACACGCGCTCTAACAAAACGCCGGCCCAAACAACAAATCCAATGCCCATCACAAACTTGGGGTTCCCTTTGTTACTCCGGAAAAGCAGCGAGATAAACGGAACGACAAATAAACTAACGATGACCATGTATAACATCCATTTAAACATATCGAGGCGTTGGGTTAAATAAGCGACTTCTTCGGGAATGTTGCCATACCAGATCACCAAGTATTGAGAAAAAAACTGGTACGCCCAAAACACGCTGAACCCAAAAAACAGGGTCATCATGTCCATCTGCGATTTTCGGAATGTTTTCGCGGTATATGCTTCGCTAAGTTCCTGATGTTTGAAAAATGTCAAGATTCCCGCAAACGCCAAACCGGCATAAAAAGCTTCGACAAAGAAGTATGCGCCGAACAGAGTGCTGATCCAGGGATATTGCAGGGACATTACCCAATCCATGGCAAAAACGGTTTGCCCGATGACGAATGTAAAAACCCAGCCAAGCGCCCACGGCGTGCGATTTTTAGCATCCGTGAATGAAGCGTTTGCATAACGATTGGAAACAAACCAGGCTAATAACAGCAGCGCTATGTTACGAACACCAAAGAACCGCGGGTTCAGCCAGGCGTTTTGATGATCATGCATCCAGGCTTCAAAAATATGTCCGAAATTGCCGGTGCCTTGCCCGATGAAAAAAAACAGGGCAAATAAAATTGCCAAATAAAGATTCATGTTCCGCATCGAAAACATCACGTTTTTATAGGGAATATGCCATCTTGCATGAACAATATCAGCAGCGGCCATCACCGTAACCGGTCCTTGGGTAACGGCAACAAAAAATAGCAAACTGTATAACAGCGAGCCGCCATGCGAAAAGAATTCGAATATACCGATGATGACGGCGCTAATTAGAAACGCTGCAATAACTTTTGAATTCATACCCGCTACTTATCCTCGTTTAGTATGATTACAAATTCATTTCCATAACTTTCCGGGTTGAGCATTTTGCTAAACCGGGGAAGCCTGCCTAGCAATAACAGCCCTGCTAAAGATACCAATGCGCCTAATAAGATTGTCAATTCAAACGCGATAACGGTATAAGCCGGCCATGAGAAAAAAGGCTTTCCGCCAGTCACCAGTTCCCAGTCAACCGCGGTCCATGCAGTAAAGATGTAGCCGGTCAGGCAACCGGTTATTCCGCCGGCAAGTGTAAAAAATTTCAGCTTGCTGGGTTTCCAGTAATGTTCAACGAGATGCTCAACATCATGGTCGGGATGGGGGATTACAATTCGCATATCATTTTTGGTAAGCCCTTCTTTTAGCAATTCCTCAAGTTTCCTCAAAAAATGGCTTTTGTCTTTAAACCGATGGATCATTCTATTTCCTCCTTCAATTCTGTCACCGGCAACACCGGAATGCTTTTGGCGAATAGCAGAAACCAGGTAAAAAACCAGCCAAAGCTGCCGAGCGTGATGCCCCATTCAATCCAGGAAGGCGAGTAGAGACCAAAGTTGTATGGATCAAAATCTTTTGCAAGTGAAATGACAATAATGTTAAATCGTTCAAACCACATTCCAATGTTGATGGGAATTGATAAAATAAAGAGATAGACCAGGCTTCGTCGCAATTTTCTGATAAAAAGCGTCAGCGGTGAAACCACATTGCAAAAAATCATCGTCCAATATGCCGGGGCGTAGTCACCGCCCAGGCGATACATAAACTGTTCATATTCGAATACATTTCCGGAATACACCGCCATTGCCAGTTCAACCGTGTAAGCGTAGGATACGATAAGCCCGGTGAGCATCAGCAGTTTGGCCAGTTTTTCAAAATCATCGATCGCGATGTATTCTTCGAGATGAAAGAATTTTCGCATGGGTACCATCAGGGTGATGACCATTGCGCAACCGGAGAAGATGGCGCCGGCGACAAAATAAGGCGCAAAAATGGTGGTATGCCAACCGTAAACAACGCCCATGGCAAAATCCCAGGACACCACGGAGTGCACGGATAAAACCAATGGCGTTGCCAGCGCCGCCAGAAATTTATACAGTTGATTGTAATGTTGCCATTCCCGAAATGTGCCGGTCCATCCCAGCGAAAAAATGCCGTATAATTTTTTTTGAATCGCGCCGGTTTTTAGCCGCCGGGCTAATGCCAGATCCGGCACCAATCCGATATACCAAAAAACGACCGATACCGTTAAGTATGTGCTCACGGCAAAGACATCCCAAACCAATGGTGATTTAAAATTCACCCAGAGATAACGCTGGTTCGGATAGGGAAATAGCCAATAGGCAAACCAAACGCGACCAAGGTGAATTAATGGGAACAGACCCGCGGTTAATACGGCAAACACGGTCATGGCTTCGGCGGTTCGATTAAAGCGGTTGCGAAATTTTGCCCGGAACAGAAAAAGAATCGCGGAAATCAACGTGCCGGAGTGGGCAATACCAACCCAAAACACAAAATCGGTGATGTAAACGCCCCAGCCAACCGGGTTCATAATTCCCGCTTCTCCCAATCCGTTGGCAATTTGGATTGCCCAACTAATCGCGCCAATCCCGACACAAGAGATGGTGATCAACAGTGCTAAATAATAAATTGGCTTTGGTTTGCTGATGGCTGCGAAAACGTCGCGTTCCATCTGCGCTTTATAATTGAACGCATAAAATTCCTGCTGTCCGCCGCCGCCCCCAGCGCCAACAGGCGTCTTTACTTCTGAGCTCATGCTTCCTCCTCCTTGCGTAGGTAATGTACCGCAGGACCGGTCCCCAGCTCTTCAAGGACACGGAATTGTCTATTGGATTGTGACTTTTTATATACTTCGGATTGCTTGTCCAAAAGATTACCGAATGTGATTGCATTTGTTGGGCAGGCTTGTTGGCAGGCCGTGACGATCTCACCATCACGGACGGTTCGAGCTTCGTCTTTGGCGTGATCTTTTGCCCGGCGGATTCTTTGGATGCAGAAAGTGCATTTTTCCATCACGCCTTTGGGTCGCACCCAAATATCCGGATTGGTCATCCGTGACATCGGCTCTTCCCAGGCGCCGAGGTCTGTCCAGTCAAACCAGTTGAATCGACGGACTTTGTAGGGGCAGTTGTTATGGCAATATCGTGTGCCCACGCAACGGTTGTAAACCATCACGTTCAAGCCTTCCTCGTTGTGATAAGTCGCATAAACAGGGCAAACGTTTTCACACGGCGCAAAGTCACATTGCTGACACATCATTACCAGACTGTCCATGGCGCCGTCTTCAAAATAATAGGGCTGCACCCGAATCCAGGACATTTCCCTTCCGTGCAGGTGTTCTTCTTCGCCGACAACCGGTATGTTATTTTCAACATAACAGGCAGCAACGCAAGCAGAACATCCAATACAGGACTCCATGTCAACGCTGATTGCCCAGCGATAGGTTTCATATCGCTCATTGGGATCGGGATATAGCGTTTCACCGCCTTTTAACCAGCCGATTTCATGCTTGTGTTCTTCCCGGGTAATGTTCCGGCGTCCTTGTTCCAGCGCACCGGCCTGTATGGACAATGGACGGCGTTCTCCGGTTGCAGATACTGCAACATTATCCAACCGCGCCAGGCATTCGCCGGTTTTTTTATCAAAACTGAGCATTTCCCGGCCGACCTGGTCTCGCTGAATGGTAAAAACATCTTTCGGCAACCCCGGCTGAACAAAATTTGCCAGCTTTCGCGAAGCGCCGTTTGCTTCCACTGAAACGACTTCACGGTTTTTATGTACCAGCGATGTTTCATGCAATCCCAATCCATCCGCGTTTTCCCGGGAAAGCGAAATCCATTCGCCGTAGCTGATGGTGGTCAAAGGATCGGGAATTTCATACGCCAGTGGTAAAACGCTGCTGCGCCCGTCAAAAGTTCTGACAGACGGCGTGACGTAAGCCACCGCGCCGCTGACTGCCTTGCCGATTTCAAGTCCGGCAAAAATGGCTGCCGCGTTTTTTTGTAGCGAAACATTTTTCTCATTATTTGCCGATTGATAAAATCCCGCTTTTACGATAGTTTCAACCGAGCTTTCTCCGAACCGTTTTGCCCAGCGACGTTGAAGCCATTGATCGTAGCCTTCGCCGGTTTTCCCGGTTGAGGCAAGCTGCGTTAATGCCAACAAAATTTCGCCGACACTGCGTGTGTCAAACAGTTTTTCCTTGAGAACGGGTTTCATAAAACCGGTAACATCGCCGCGAAGTTGGACATCACCCCAACTCTCTAATGGATGGGAAAGCGGCAAAACCAGCTCGCAAGATTTCGCCGTATCGGTTAAAAAGTCTGTAACGGCAATCCGGAATGTGGCATTATCCATTGCCGAAGCCAATTCGAGCGACGCCGGGGCCGTGCCAACCGGATCACTATTGGCAACCATCATTACGCCAATGCGATTTTGCTTCAATTGTTGCGCTAAATTTGCCAGATCTTTCAACGTCCCGACATTGTCGGACATTGACGCAGCGCCAAAATCGACCGTGCTGCCGGTCATGCCGGTTGTCCATTGAATCAACGCGCCAAGCGTTGCCACAGCCAGCCCGTTGGGTTGTTCGGTCGAAACGCCGCCGACAATCAGCAAGGGATTTCGAGCGTTGACAATCGAAGTTGTCATTGCTTCCAATGTTTCCTGCGATAAGCCGGTTTGCTCGGCGGCTTTAGCTCTGCTAACCTTTGGTAAATTTTCTGTAAGCGATGCGGGCAAACGGTTTTTGCTGATTTTGCTGTCAACCAGCGCGCCCAATAAATAAGCCAGCAAATGCCCTTCGCTGCCGGGGGCGGCTTTCAAATTTTTATCCGCTTTAAAGCCGGTCATTGATGCGTGCGGCTCCACATGCATCCATTTCAGATGATGATTCGCACGGGCGTGTTCAAGCTGCGTGGATTGACTGACCGGGCTGACAAATGTTTCCAAAATATCCGCGCCGACTGTTAACAAAAAGTCCGCATTTTCAATTTTAAAAGCCGGAATTTCTTTCCTGCCGAATACAGCGCCATACGCCGCGCGCAGGTTCGCGTGGGCATACGGTTCATACGCCGGAAGCGATGCCGCGCCGGTCGCTTTGGAAAAATCTTTCAATAAATCGGCCAGCGAGCCGCTGATTTCGCCGGAAAGAAATACATTTTTGCGCCCAGCGCCTTGCGCTTTTTTAAACGCATCTAAAATCAGTTCATACGCTTTTGCCCAACTAACCTGTTCAAAATCCTGCCCTTCGAGGCGTTCCAATTCTGTCGTATGCCGTTTGCGCAACATTGGCATTTTCAAGCGTTTTGGGTGATAAAGCCGCATGAGCGACATCTGCCCGCGCATGCACAATGCACCGTCGTTCACCGGATGTCCTTCGGTACCATCCAGTTTGATAACGTTGAAATCCACCATCCGCGCCGTCACGCCGCAGCCGGCATTGCACTCACCGCAAACCGTATTGCGAAACATGGGTTCCCCGGGGAGATAATCGGGATCCGTCGGCGGCACCAGCATGGGGATGATTTTTTCCGTGCTTTTTTCAACCCCGCAAGATGCCAAAACGGTTGCACTGGAAGCCATCCCAAGAAATTTCATAAAATCGCGTCTATTCATTCATTCCTCCAAATCGCTTACTTATGACAGGTCCAACAATCCGTTGGGGCGCTATTTGCCCGGTGACAGGAAATGCAAAAACCCATCCGCAGCGTTGTCGTTTGCTTCACTTTTTTCACAACCCGCATATCGCCGTGGCATTTTTGACATGCTTCGCCGTTGGTAATTTGCACATTCCAGTTTTCCGAAAAATATTTGACATGCCGTTTATGGGAAAAATAGACATGCCTTGGCACGCTGTGAATGCGCTGCCAAACCGGGGGTTCATTGTTGTCGATATATTGTTTCAATTTTTTCATTTCCTCGGTGCGCGGCTCCAGTTTGGAGTGGCATTCCGCACAAATCGAAAGCGCCGGAACCGTTGCAAACCTGGATTTTGTCACATATTGATGGCAATGAGTACATTCAAGTCCCAAACCGGTTACTTGTTCACCGTTGCTGAGTGTGGTAATGCTTTTTCCGGCGTGTAGATCGTGCGGGTACGCGATCGGCTGCTGGTCCGGCTTTTCCCAATCCACCCAAAACATGGTCATACCCAGGATCGCCAGAATGAAAAGGCCGAACAGCCCTGTCAAAAGAACTGGCACAGCATAGCGCATTATTGTCTCCTAATATTTGAAGTCCGGTTTAAATTTCGAGCCTTAATTCCCCTGTAACTTTTTAACCTCATCCATCAAATACATTGCCGCCGACTCCGCTTCAAAGGGCTTCAAGCCCTGGTTGGGCATGGTCATGGGAAAAGAGGGATCTACTTTTACAGGATTCAGGATAAATTGCTTGAGTTTTTCGATGTCGCCTTTATACTTGGGAATTACATCATTATAAGCGGGGCCGACCAGCTTTTGATCAAAACGGTGGCAGGCGATGCACTTGGCGTTATAAATTTCTTTCCCCATTTCAACGGAAGCGGTTGCTCCGCCTTTTTCTTCTCTTTCTGCTTCAATTTTGGCTAAAATCTCGCTGTTGATTTTTTCAAGTTTGTAATTTTGGTAATGGAGAGAATTTTCGCGGGCGATGTTGTCATTGACCGTAACAACCAGGAAGAAAATCATAAAAATGACAAATACTTTTCCGGCGTGTTTCATCGTGGAATCGCGCAGCAATGCAGCGGCGTAAAGACAAACGATCAGCATTACAAAGACAGCCAACATCGCGCTGAGAAACATGGGATACGACTTTGTCATTACCGGAAGCGTCACCAAATACCATAGAAACATCAGCATGGAAACGATGGACAAGCCCAGGGTAACACCCGCACCAAACTTTTTAACATATTCGCGATACTGTTCATCCATGCCCTGCCTGCCGCCGCCCCAGCTAAAAAAGAAAAACAGAATCGCAGCGCCGGTAATCGCCAGGGATAGCATCATTAAAAATGAAAATTTCGCAACCACGCTCCAGTCGAATGTCAACGGGATGATGCTTTCGATCAGCGGCCAACGTTCCGGAAAAAGCACCAGGGTAACGGTGCTGGCAAAGGCAAACAATGTCGTCTTCAAACCGCCGAACGCCAGCAGCCCTAAGAGAATATGCCGCCCGTACGCGTCATCGCGTTTTTCATAACTGCGTCGATACAGAAAAGTGAGGACAATTGCCGCAATCGTGATAAGTAATGTTACAATAAAATATTGGGCAATATTGGCGTCCGTGCCATAGAGGAGCTGGGAAAAACTGATTGTGAGGGTAAGCAGGGGCAAAATTCCCAACACTAAAGCGACGCCCCAATTTCCATAAAGCGTATCAACCAAATCTTTGGAAAACCGCGAAAACAAGCTGTTCTCCTCAAATTTTCCCCGGAGACTAAATCCCAACGAAAACAAGGTTGAGCCAAACAAAACACTGATGTATGGAACAAAAAACAAAGAAGTAACGATGATAATATATTTAGCAATTTGAACATGATCCGCGCGTGGTGGGGAGATCCAGGATTGTAAAAATTCCATGTATCTTCTCCTCGGTTTTTTGCTGGCAGTGATGTTTATAATATTGATTAAGGCACAACTATTTGCATAGCAAGTATTTGTGAATTTTTTCTAAAAGATCGACGAAAATAAGAAAAGAATCGCATTTCGTCAAGTAATTTTTATATAAATTTTTCACAATACACGACAACTCTTTACGGCCGGCGAAAGACACAAAAAAAACACGTAAAGTATCCTCAATTTTTTGTATTCTTTCGTGAATTCCGGGTGTTTCGTGGGGAATTTTTAATTTTTGTCGTGTATTGAGTAAATTTTAATGGGCGGAGCATGCGTAAGGCTGTCAATTGCCCGCCCTCATCTGAATGATTGTTAATTTTTGATACCGCTTTACCTCACTTATGCTTCTTTTAATGCCGAGACGGTTTCCTGAATCATTTTTTTGCCGTCGCCAAAAAGCATTAAAGCATTACCCGCGGCAAATAAAGGATTGGGAATGCCGGCAAAACCGGGGCTAAGGCTCCGCTTTATCACAATGACGGTTTTTGCTTTATCCACATCGATGATGGGCATGCCGGCAATCGGGCTGCCTGGGTCCGTGCGGGCAACCGGGTTGACCACGTCATTGGCGCCCAAAACGATGGCAATGTCCACCTGCGCCATTGCCGGATTGATGTCATCCATTTCAATGAGTTTATCGTAAGGAATATCCGCTTCCGCCAGGAGCACATTCATGTGACCGGGCATGCGTCCGGCAACCGGGTGAATGGCAAATGCCACCTCAACGCCCTTGGATTCCAAAAAATTAAACAAATCTCGCACAGCATGCTGCGCTTGGGCAACAGCCATTCCATATCCCGGCACAACCACCACGCGACTGGCGGATTCCAAAAGCATTGCCAATTCTTCCGGTGAGGTTGATTTTACTTTTCCGGCATAAATGTCATCTGCGCTGGCGGTTTCCTGAACTGCGCCAAAACCGCCAAAAAGCACGTTCGCTAATGAACGGTTCATGGCTTTGCACATAATATTTGTCAGAATTAAACCGGAAGCGCCCACCAGCGAACCGGCAATGATCAATACGCTATTGGATAGCACAAAACCGGTGGCGGCGGCGGCAAGACCGGAATAGGAGTTCAATAAAGCAATCACCACCGGCATATCCGCGCCGCCAATGGCAATCACCAACAAAACACCCAATACAGAGGCGATGGCGGCCATAATCCAATACATTTCCACCGCCGCGGGATTGATAACCACAATTGCGCCCAACAAAATGCTGCCGCCCAACAGCAAAATTTTGACGATTTGTTCGCCGTGGTATCGCACCGGCTTGTCCGGTACACCCACGCCCTGGAGTTTTCCAAAAGCCACCAGGCTTCCCCAAAAAGTGATTGCCCCGATGATGCCGGAAGCCGCAATCGCCACCAGTGGTTGAAGCGTTTCGTCCCCGATGGGATTAACCAATTCCGCGCCGGCAACCAGCACAGAGGCAATGCCGCCGAAACCGTTGTATAATGCAACCAGTTGCGGCATGGCGGTCATTTCAATTTTTACGGCTAAAATCACCCCAATGGCTGAGCCGACAACAATTCCCGCAAAAATTAATTCAAAACTCAAGTTGCCCTTGGCGAGCGTAACCACAATCGCGATAAACATTCCCAAAGCGCCCAATAAATTTCCGCGAACGGCGGTGCGGGGATGCGAGAGCCCTTTCAAGCCCAGAATAAATAGTATTGCTGCAATCAGGTAGGCAATATTAATCAGTGCGCTTGGCATGAATTAGTCCTTCTTTTTAAACATTTCCAGCATCCGGTGAGTTACCATAAAACCGCCGACCGCATTAATGGTGGCGAAAACAACTGCAAAAAATCCCAAAAAATTGGTAAGGGGATATCCCAGCACGAGAATATCCGACCACGCCGGGTTGATACTCAATCCCGCCGCGATAATCGCCCCGACAATAGTGATGCCGGAAATCGCGTTCGATCCGGACATCAACGGCGTGTGCAGCGTTGGCGGGACTTTGGTGATGACTTCGAAACCCACAAAAATGGCTAACACAAATACGGTTAAGGCTGAAATAAAATCCATTGTGCACCTTGTTTGGTTTTGGTTTTGGTTTTGCAAACACGTGGGTTTGCCGCAACTGGGTTTGCCGCAACTGGGTTTGCCGCAACTGGGTTTGCCGGTTGGGCAAACACGTGGGTTTGCCG
>CAYVDX010000048.1:0-2015 GCA_964450485.1 uncultured Calditrichaceae bacterium | reverse complement strand
TTGCCGGTTGGGCAAACACGTGGGTTTGCCGGTTGGGCAAACACGTGGGTTTGCCCCTACGGCAAACCCAACGATTCTTTGACACGGACGTTGGCGATTTCGCCGTCTCTTGTCACGATAGATTCGGCTAAAATTTCATCATCCATGTTGATTTCCAATGCGCCGTCCTTAACTAACAGCGCGACGAAATTGGTGATATTTTTGGAATACGCCTGACTGGCGTTATACGGCAAATCAGCGGGAATATTGGTTGTGCCGACAATGGTAACGCCATGTTTTTCAACTACTTTTCCTGGCTCCGTGCCTTCGCAATTACCGCCGCGTTCCGCCGCCAAATCAACAATCACGGATTTAGGCTGCATTTGCCTGATCATTTCCTCGGTCACCAGAATCGGCGCTTTTTTGCCGGGAACCGCGGCGGTGGTGATCACCACATCGCTCTCCGCGACAACCTTGGTCATCATTTTACGCTGCTTCCGGTAAAATTCCTCATCCATGGCTTTGGCGTACCCGCCTTTTGTTTCGGCGTCTTCCGCGCCTAAGTCCATTTCCACAAATTTTCCGCCCAGGCTTTGCACTTGCTCTTTTACCGCCGGACGGATATCGTAGGCATGCACAATGGCGCCCAATCGCCTGGCGGTGGCAATCGCTTGCAATCCGGCCACGCCGACGCCAACGATAAAGACTTTCGCCGCGACAATTGTGCCGGCAGCGGTCATCATCATGGGAAAAATTTTGGGAAGGTGATCCGCCGCTAAAATGACGGATTTGTACCCGGCCAGGTTTGCCATGGAAGAAAGCGCATCCATGCTCTGGGCACGGGTAATTCGCGGCACCAATTCCATCGCAAAGCTGGTCACGCCCTGTTTTGCCAGGGCGGCAGTTTCATCTTTTGCGGTGAGTGGTTCCATAAAACCGATATAAACCTGTCCCTTTTTAGCGTTTGCCAAATCAGGCTTTCCCTTTTCCGGGTTCGCGCCGAAACCGCGCACCTGCAAAACGACGTCCGCTTTGGAGAACACCGCCGCGCGGCTTTCCACAACTTCAGCGCCTTTTTCACGGTATGCTTCATCCGGAAAACCGGCTGCCGCCCCGGCATTTGCCTCAATGACGACATCGAGCCCCTTCTTTTTGAGGATAGCGACGCCGGTGGGAACGAGCGCGACTCTTTTTTCGCCCGGAAAGGTTTCGGTAGGTATGCCTGCAATCATCTGGTCAGCCCTGTTTTATTCCCTTGAAAAGGTAATTTGTATTGGTTCAAAATAACGATTCATAATCAAAGCAACGAAAACGAACGTCCAAAAACTTCTCGAAAAACACGATACATCAATAAACAACGACCGGGTATTAAGGGCAAAAACACTTGTTTAGATGACTTAAAAAACAAGGCACAATTAACTAAATTCGTCGGATATTGTCAAGACATTTGGCTAATTCTTTTGAGGAATGTTTGGGGTATAATTGCGTTGGTTTTAATTAACACCGCCCCGGAACGCCGGGGGCGGTGTTAATTAAAAAGGGAAACCGTTGAAACGGTTACGAATGCCCGGTTAGGCGCTTTGTTCACCGGGATGAATCCCGGTGTTAATGAGAGTTGCGGTGATTCCACATCACCACCCCGCCACGCAAGTGGCTCCTTCCGGAGGAATGCCGGGGCGGTGTAAATGAAAGGTGGTTTTCAGTTATCTCATTAACACCGTGGCTTTAGCCCGGTGAAAAAAACACCTGTACGATAATCAGTAACCGTTTCAACGGTTTCAGGATGGGCTTTTGGTCATCCTGGATTGAAGGTGACGGCAACGCAAGCCATCCTTTTGGGGGAATTTATCGATTAGGCGGAGCGAGATGAAAGGGATTCTGAAAATTAAAGATGATAAACTTCTAAAACAGGTTACACAACAACAGAATGGTTGTTGCCACAACCCGCGCCGTTCCACTTGTCCACCTGCTCTTCGGCGTGATAGGAGCTGCGCACCAGCGGCCCGGATTCCACGTGTTTAATGCCCAATGACTCA
>CAYVDX010000047.1:0-11941 GCA_964450485.1 uncultured Calditrichaceae bacterium | reverse complement strand
TCCTGGATTTTTGAATTCGGGCGATACGGCCATGTGAAGGAAGATTCCGCTGCGCGGCAAAGCCTGCGCTTTTTAGTTGCGGAAATGCTGACCAAAATCATCAATGAATTCCGCCACTTATTTGCGTTGATTATGGTGATCATTTTTGCCGTGGCCCTGGGATACGCCATGCTAAAAGCCGGCAGCGATTATGAAAAACTTTTGGATGGCATCCAGGTGGTTGTGGCCAGCCTGGGCGGACTGATCGGTTCGATTATCGGTTATTATTTTGGCGAATCCGCGGCGCAGCGGCAAGTGCAAAAGCCAACCCCGGTTGATAACGCGCCGGATGAACTGGAGCAAAATAATGTGCCGCCGATCGAGCCGGCCCCACTGCCGCCGCTGTTTAACGGGCCGGATGATCAGCCGGGAGACAGCGGTTCTTCGGGCGGGGAGGGGTAAAAATGAGAAGAATGGACGTTCGCGTGGCTGACTCGGTTTTTCCGCCGCATCGTTCCGGGCAAAAAATCCACGTCAGGAAACACGGCGACAAAGTGCTGTATAAAGTGTGGCTTTATTTAGAGGGGAATGACCTCCCCTTTGTCCAATACGTGACCTATCATCTCCATCCGACTTTTGCCAACCCGGAACGCACGGTGCGCCGGACAGCCGCAAACCCGGATTGTCAATTGATTATCTGGACCTGGGGATTGTTCAATGTTCGCGCAAACATTGTCGATAAAAGCGGGGATGTTGCGAACCTTGATCACATGCTGCAATATGATCAACAGATTCACCGCGCCAAACCGGAAGATTTTGAGTGGGGAAAATAAAAATTCAGATATCGCCAAAAACTTCCTGTTGAATGCCCATCTCTTCTTTTAAACGCTCGCAAACAATCATGCAAATCCCGTGAATGGTGGGATCTGAAACGCGGTAATAGACATTCAAGCCCTCTTTTTTGCGCGTGAGAATGCCCTCCCGGGCCATCAGGTTCAGGTGCTTGCTGACATTTGCCTGTCGCTGGCCGGTCGCTTCCACAAGCTGCATGACGTTCATCTGTTCATTCACCACCAGCAAGTTTAACAATTCCAACCGGCTCGGTTCGCTTAATATTTTAAATCGTTGGGCAACACGCCCAAGTAAAGGTTTGGGAAGAATCTGTTTTGACATTTAAGCTCCTGCGTTGCGATGATCCCTCAAAGTTGCCTGATTCCTTTTTCAAACCCGGCAATTGGGAAAAACATTTTTTGCCGGGTGTTTAAATTATTCCTTTATCGATATATAGTCAAGTGAATTGTGGGAGAAATCGTTAATTTTTTACGGATTATAAAAAATGATTTTTGTCATTTTTTAATTTGCATTTTGTCAACGTAACGCGTAGATTTTAATCTACCATATAACCAATTGGCAATATAGCTGCATATTTAAAACATCATCAAACAAGGATTTACCGACTAAATTAACGAGGAGCGAACATGTTATTTCGCATGTTATATGATAAAAAACTCGCCCAGGCAGCGTATTTTATCGGCTGCCAGGCGACGGGCGAAGCCATTGTCATCGACCCGGAACGCGATGTGGATCGTTATCTCCGGGTCGCCGGGCAGGAAAATATGAAAATTACAGCGATCACCGAGACGCACATCCACGCGGATTTTCTCTCCGGCTCACGGGAGCTTGCCGAACGCAGCGGCGCAAAGCTGTATCTTTCCGACGAAGGCGACGCGGATTGGAAATACCAGTGGTTGGATAAAAAAAAGGGCGGCGGCTGGTACAACCATCAATTGGTCAGGGACGGCGATATTTTCAGGGTCGGCAATATCGAATTTAAAGTGCTGCACACCCCCGGGCACACCCCGGAGCACATCTGCTTTATGGTGACGGATCGCGGCGGCGGCGCAAACGAACCGATGGGACTGGCAACCGGCGATTTCGTATTCGTCGGCGACGTGGGTCGCCCGGATTTGCTGGAAACGGCCGCGGGCGTTGCCGGCGCAAAAGAAACCTCCGCGAAGGTGATGTATCAGTCTTTGCAGCGCTTCAAAACGCTGCCGGATTATTTACAGGTTTGGCCGGGACACGGCTCCGGAAGCGCTTGCGGAAAAGCCCTCGGCGCGGTGCCGCAGTCAACCGTGGGCTACGAAAAACGCTTTAACGCATCAATTGCGGCCGCCTCGGAAGAAAGCCGTTTTGTAAAAGCCATTTTGCATGGACAGCCGGAGCCGCCGCTCTATTTTGCCCGCATGAAACGCGATAATAAAATGGGCCCGCCGCTGTTAGGCGACATGCCGAATCCGCGAAAAGAAAGCATCGCCGCAATACAAACCGCCGTCAAAAATGGCGCCGCGCTGTTGGATACGCGCAATTGGGGCGATTATATCGACGGCCATTTGGCCGGCGCGCTGTTCGCCCCGTTGAACACCGCGTTTCCCACGGTGGCCGGTTCGTATGTCCCGGAAAACACCCCGATTTATTTAATTGCGGATGAAAAAGATATCACGGAAGCCGTGACGGATTTGATCCGCATCGGGCTGGACAATATCATCGGATTTGCAACGCCGGCGGATTTACAGCAATATTCAGCATCCGGCGGCGCGTTAAAAAACATCGTTTCCAAAGATATTCGCGAATTGAAAAACGGTTCGCGCAACGGCGAACTAATTTTGGATGTGCGGCGGGCGGATGAGTTTGAAGCCGGACATCTTTCCGGTGCGAAAAACATTGCCCACACGCGATTGCTGGCACGGATGAACGAAATTCCCCGGGAAAAGCCGCTGTTGGTGCATTGCCGCACGGATGCTCGTTCATCGTATGCCGTGGGTCTGCTGCAAGCACACGGTTTCGATATAACGCATTTGAGCGGCGGCTTTTTAGGCTGGCTGGAAAGCGGCGGAGACATCGAAAAATAGCGCGATGCCGGATTTTACTTGATTCGTGATCAGTGATTCGTAAGACGAATAGCGAAGAGCGAAGGGCGATTCTGAAAAACAGTAGGGGCGAATTGCATTCGCCAAAAAAGCTGGAATGCAATTGATCAATGCCAGCGAAGCCCAATGACGCGCGAAGCGCCCCTGACTGCAAAGCAAACTTGACAAAAACCCAACGATATGAAATCATTTTTTCCGATAGTATCCTGGCTGCCCGATTATCGTAAAGATTTTCTAAAAAACGACCTGATTGCGGGATTTACGGTCGCGGTGATGTTGATTCCGCAAGGGATGGCCTACGCGTTGTTAGCCGGTCTGCCGCCGATTATGGGATTATACGCCGCCTTAGTGCCGCTGTTCGTCTATCCCTTTTTGGGCACATCGCGGCAACTCTCCGTGGGGCCCATGGCCATGGATTCGCTGCTGGTTGCCGCCGGCATCAGCCTGTTGGCCGAGCAGGGAACGCCGGATTACATCATGCTGGCCATGGCCTTGGCATTACTGGTCGGCGTCATACAAATTTTGATGGGCTTGATGCGGCTGGGTTTTTTGGTCAACTTTTTATCGCAGCCGGTGATCAGCGGATTTACCTCTGCCGCGGCGTTTATCATCGGATTCAGCCAGGTCAAACATCTGCTGCGGATAGAGTTTCCCGGCAGCCAGCAAATTTTCACGGTGCTCTGGCGAATCATCCGCCATCTCCCGGAAATGCATTTGCTCACGCTATTTCTCGGGTTGGGCTGTCTTGCCCTGATGCTGGCAGTCAATCGTTGGCGGCCGACCTGGCCCGGCGCGCTCATTGTAATTATCATCAGCACGTTCATTGTCTGGAAATTCGATTTGCACGGAGCGGGCGTCCTGATTGTCGGGGAGGTACCACAGGGATTACCCACGCCAACACTACCGAAAATGAACTTCGATAAAGTGCTGCACATGATCCCGGTTGCTTTTACCATCGCGCTGATTATGTTTATGGAAGCGGTTGCCATCGCTAAAAAAATCGCCGCGCAAAAGCGTTACACCATCGACGCGAACCAAGAATTAATCGCCCTGGGCGTGGGGAACTTTTTTGCCGGTTTTTTTGGCGGGTATCCCACGGGCGGCAGCTTTTCCCGAACGGCCGTCAATGTTCATGCCGGCGCGCAAACGCCGTTGGCGTCCATTTTTAATGCGCTGGCGATTTCCGCAACCCTGCTCTTTTTGACGCCGCTTTTTTATTATCTTCCGAAAGCGGCTTTGGCGGCCATCGTCATCGTGGCAGTCATCGGGTTGGTTGATGTCCACGAACCCTTTCGCCTGTATAAAATCAGGAAAGAAGACGCCGTTGTATTGACGTTCTCTTTCCTGACCACCATTTTGTTGGGCGTTCGCAACGGCATTTTACTCAGCGTCATCATGTCGCTGATCATCATTATTCGCCGAATCAGCCGCCCGCACGTGGCATTATTGGGGCAAATTCCCGGCACGGAAATTCTCCGGAATCCCAAACGCGCCCCGGCAGCCGAGAACATCGAAGGACTGATTATTTTTCGGATCGATGCGTCGCTCTATTTTGCCAATGTTTCGTATCTACAGGACAAAATTTACCAAAGCATCGCGGAAAGAAAATCACCGGTAAAAGCGCTGATCATCGACGCCAGCAGCATCAACGAAATCGATGCGCCGGCAGCCGAGGCATTGTTGGAAATCGCCGATGACCTGGCCGCGCATCATATTAAAATGTACTTCACAAATGTAAAAGGGCCGGTGCGCGATATTATGAAACGGGCGGGTTTATATCAAAAACTGGGCCGCGATCATTTCTTTTTTAGCAAACGAGACGCGGTGCGGCATTATTTGGGCAATCAGCCGGAAATTCCGCCGCTGCCGGATGACCGGGAAACTGCACCGGAGGAAGGGTGATGCGCAAACGAATTGTGGTGATCGGCGGCGGGCCCGCGGGTCTGGCTGCCGCAAAAGAAGCCGCCCGGCTCGGCGGCGACGTAACACTGGTGGAACAGGATCGCCCCGGCGGACGGGCAATGTGGCACAGCCTGATTCCCAGCAAAGTGTGGCTGAACGCCATGAATGTGTTTGGCGAAGCGCAACATTTCGCCGAGTTGGGATTGGCGCCGCTTGATCCGCGGCCGAATCCCGCGCGGATTCTCCGGCGAATCAGCGAAGTGAAGCAGCGCCTGGGCAGCAATGAACGCCAAAGCCTTGAAAAATCAGGCGTCAAAATTGTTACCGGCAGCGCAAAATTTATCGACGCTCAGCGCGTTCGCGTGGCTGCGCCGGATCAACCGGAGCGGGAATTGGCCGGTGATTTTTTTATCATCGCGACCGGCTCAGTACCGGTTTTCCCCGCCGGCGTCAAGCCGGACGGCAAGCGCGTCCTCGCCCCGCGAATGATGAGCAAATTGGACGCAATTCCCGAAAGCCTGGTAATGATCGGCTGCGGCGTGACCGGCGCGGAATTCATTTACATGTTCAACCAATTGGGCAGCCGGGTCGCCGCTGTCACCGATCTTGAGCGAATGCTGCCTCGGTTTGATGCGGATATTTCCACCATGCTCGAAACAACGCTTGCGGAGCGTGGGGTGAGATTCATCAAGGAACAAACCGTTCAAAAAGTGATCAACACCGGCGGTGAAGTGGAAGTGCGGTTGGCGGACGAGCGCGTGTTGCGCGCGACTCACGCTTTTATCGCCATCGGTCGCCGCCCGGACGTAAAAAATTTGGATATTCAACATACAAGTGTTAAACTTAGTGATCGGAATGGCATTGCAGTAAACGAATTCTGCCAAAGTTCCATCGAAAATATTTACGCTGTCGGCGACGTTGCCGGCGCGCCGATGATCGCCAATCTCGCCGCGGCGCAGGGGAAACTGGCGGCGCAACATATTTTTTCGCGGCATTTTAGCGATTTAACCCGCAAAATCGTGGTTGAAGCGGTGTACGCGCAGCCCGAAGTCGCCCGGGTCGGCATGGGTGAATCCGACGCCCGGCAGGCAGCCGGTGTAAATTTAAAAACGCTTCGCGCGGATTATTCGGAGATTCAAAAATCAATTCTCACCTGCCACGAAGCGGGATTTTTGAAAGTGCTGGTTTCGAACGCAAACGATCAAATTCTGGGCGCTTCAGCCATTGGCGATCACGCCGCGGATTTGCTGACGCCCATTGCCGCGGCCATGCGCGCCCAACTGCCGTTTTCCCAATTGCAGGACGTCATCCCGGCAAACCCGACGCTGGCTGAACTGATAACTGCATTGAAGTGAAAAACGTGGGGCATGATGCGTGAAACGTGAGGTGATTTTTGATTGATCACGCATCACGTACCGTTTCACCTTAATTTGCAAAAATACCGGAAGAATTTCAAGTTTCAAACTTTCAAACGCGGAGGTCTCGTGAATTTCGGTTTTATTATTGATAATCGCAAATGTATCGGCTGCCACGCCTGCACGGTGGCGTGCAAGGCGGAGCACGATGTGCCCGTGGGCGTCAATCGCACCTGGGTAAAATACATCGAAAAGGGACAATTTCCGCATTCCCGGCGGCTTTTTTCGGTGATGCGCTGCAACCACTGCGAAGATGCGCCCTGCGTGGAAATCTGTCCGGTGGAAGCGCTGCACACCCGCGATGACGGCATTGTGGATTTTGACAACCGCCGCTGCATCGGCTGCAAAGCCTGCATGCAAGCCTGTCCCTACGACGCGCTCTATCTCGACCCGGAAACACATACCGCGGCGAAATGTAATTATTGCGCGCATCGCGTGGACATCGGTCTGGAACCGGCCTGCGTCAATGTTTGCCCGGAGCACGCCATCATTTCCGGCGACATGGATGATCCCGATTCGGAAATCGCCCAATTGCTTTCGCGGGAGCAGGTGAGCGCCCGCAAAGTGGAGAAAGGCACAAAACCCAACCTGTTTTACATCGACGGCGACGCGGCTTCGCTCATTCCCGGCGGTTCCGATCGAACCAGCGAATACATGTGGAGTTCGCAGGCCAGCGGCGTGGGGCATTTTGCCAAATATGCCGAATCCCTGATCGCCAAAGCGGATCCGTTGCAGATGGTCCGGCAGCTTGCCCAATCCGGCGGCGACGACGTGGTGGTGCCGGAAGATCGCAGTAAAAAGGTGGCGGAAAAAACCCAGGATGTGCTCACGGAAAACGTTCGCCGCGTGTACGATGCGCCCGGCAAGGGCGCGGTGTGGGGCTGGGAAGTTTCCGCGTATGTCTGGACAAAAGCGATTGCCGCCGGCGCGTTTTTGCTGCCGTTTATTGCTCAAAATTTTGCAGGTATCGCGGTTTCCGATTCGCTCCAGTGGACAGGCTGGGCGTTGAGCATGATTTTTTTGGGATTAACCGGTCTGCTGCTGGTTAAAGACCTCGATAAACCCATGCGCTTTGCCTACGTGTTGCTGCGTCCGCAATGGAACTCCTGGCTGGTGAAGGGCGGTTACGCGATCACCGTTTTCGGCGGTTTTTTGGCGCTTTGGGGACATGCCAAATTTTGGGGCTTGCCGGGTTTGGAATATTTTTCCGCTTGGGGCGGCGCAATTTTTGCCGTGATCGTGGCGGTTTACACCGCGTTTCTTTTTGCCCAGGCCAAAGGCCGGGATTTCTGGCAAAGCCCGACGCTGCCGATGCACATGCTGGTGCACGCGGTGATGGCCGGCGCTGCCGCGTTTGCAATCCTGGTGTTTTTTTCCGCCGGCAGCATGGCCTGGCAAGGCTTTGTTCGCACAACCCTGACGGTTGTCATCGGCTTGAACCTGGTAATTTTATTCGCGGAAATATTTACCCCGCACCCCACGACGGACGCCAGGGCTGTCGTCAAAATGATCCGCTTCGGCCGCTATCGCAACGCCTTCAATATCGGAACACTGCTGATCGGGATCGTTTTCCCGCTGCTGGCGCTGATGATGCCGGGAACGGCGTGGCTGGCGCTTTCGGGCGTGATGGTGCTCATCGGTATTTATGTGACGGAGCACATCTGGGTGCGCGCGCCGCAATTGCTGCCGTTGAGTTGAATTCTTTTGCCGCGGATTTTCGCGGATCAGACGGATCAAAGATTTAAAAAACACTAAAAAACGAGTATGAATTTAAAACATAAAGACATAACGGGCATCATCCTCAATAGTTTTTATGAGGTTTATAATGAATTGGGTAGAGGTTTTTTAGAATCCGTTTATGAAAAATCATTGGCAATTGTGCTCGAAGAAAAAGGGTTAAAAGTGGAAACTCAAAAAGAGGTTCCGGTCTTTTTTCGTGGAATTTCTGTCGGAAAATTCAAAGCAGATGTTGTTGTCGAAGAGAAGGTTGTGATTGAGTTAAAAGCTGTTAAAAAAATTGACCCCGCTCATTCGGCACAACTTCTAAATTATCTAAAGGCCACTCAGATTGAAGTCGGACTGGTATTGAATTTTGGTGATAAACCTGACTTCAAACGATTAGTGTTTGAAAATATTAGAAATAATCCGCGTTCATCCGCGAAAATCAGCGGCTAAAAATTGGAGAAAATATGGCGACGAAACACAAGCCCTCGTTGATTGAAAAAATAGCAGAATCGCTGCATTTAATTCCAGGTTTACATGAAGACGGTATCCACTCAACGGATGCCTTGCCGCGCTTGACCGAGCCGGGCAAGCTGACCGATTACCCGCCGCCGGAGCAGTGGGATGATTGGGTGGAATACGAAGCCAAAAGCGGTCTGGCGCGCGAAAAACGCCATTATATGATTGTTCCGACCCAGTGCTTTAACTGCGAATCGGGCTGCGGTTTGCTCAGTTATGTGGACAAGGAAACCATGCAGGTGCGCAAGTTCGAGGGAAATCCTTATCACCCCGGCAGCCGGGGGCGCAACTGCGCGAAAGGGCCGGCCACCATCAACCAAATCACCGACCCGGATCGCATTTTGTATCCACTGAAGCGGGTGGGCAAGCGCGGCGAAGGCAAATGGGAGCGGGTTTCCTGGGAAGATGCGTTGCAGGATATCGCCTCACGCATCCGCAAGGCATTGCAGGAAAAACGCCACAACGAAATTGCCTATCACGTCGGGCGGCCGGGACACGAAGGCTACACCAGCCGGGTGCTGCAAGCCTGGGGCGTGGACGGACATAACAGTCACACCAACATCTGCTCCGCAGGGGCGCGTTTTGGTTACGCCATCTGGCATTTTTACGACCGCCCCTCGCCGGATCATGCCAACGCCAAATTTATTTTGCTGATCAGCGCGCACCTGGAATCCGGGCATTATTTTAATCCACATGCCCAGCGGATTATCGAAGGAATGATGGACGGCGCGAAATTAGCGGTGATGGATCCGCGGCTTTCCAACACGGCCAGTATGGCGAATTACTGGATGCCGACCTATCCCGGGACCGAAGCGGCGGTGTTGCTGGCGATGGCAAAAATTATTTTAGACGAAGGGTTGTATAACGAAACATATCTGCGGAATTGGGTCAATTGGGAGGCATACATGGCGAATGTGCGCCCGAATGAAGCAGCGACCTTTGAAAATTTTATCGCGGCGATGCGCGACGAATACAAGGAATACACCCCGGAATTCGCGGCCAAGGAGGCCGGCGTCGATGCGGAAATGATTGTGGAAATCGCCCGGAAAATCGGGGAAGCGGGCGAGCGGTTTGCCACGCACAATTGGCGCAGCGCCGGCAGCGGGAATTTGGGCGGCTGGGCCGTGGCGCGCTGTCTGCATTTTTTAAATGTGTTGACCGGCAGCGTGGGCACGGTGGGCGGCACATCGCCGAGCGCCTGGAATAAATTTAAACCGGCCTTTTTTGACAAACCGCCGGCGCAGAAATTCTGGAATGAACTGCATTTCCCCAACGAATTTCCCCTGGCGCATTTTGAGATGAGCCAGTTGCTGCCCCATTTTCTGAAGGAAGGCCGCGGGCGCATGGACGTCTATTTTACCCGGGTGTTTAACCCGGTGTGGACCTATCCCGACGGTTTTACCTGGATGGAAGCGTTGAGCGATGAAAAAATGATGGGCATGCACATTGCCCTGACCCCGACCTGGAACGAAACCGCTTACTACGCCGATTACGTGCTGCCCATGGGTCACTCCGGCGAGCGGCACGATTTGATCAGCTACGAAACTCACTCCGGCATGTGGATGGCGTTTCGCCAGCCGGTGCTGCGCGAAGCCAAACGGCGGCTCGGTCAGCCGGTTGAGTTTACGTACGAAGCCAACCCCGGCGAAGTGTGGGAAGAAGACGAATTTTGGATCGAACTCTCCTGGCGCATTGACCCGGACGGCAGCCTGGGTATTCGCAAACACTTCATTTCGCCATATCGCGAAGGCGAGAAAATTACGATTGATGAGTACTATCGATATATTTTTGAACACACCGCCGGCTTGCCGGAAAAAGCCGCGAGCGAGGGGCTGTCGCCGCTCGATTACATGCGCAAGTATGGCGTTTTTGAAGTGGAAAAGACTTCCTATCTCAAAAATTTAAAAACGCTTTCCGAGACAGAACTGAATGGCGCGAACATCGACAAAAAAACCGGGCTGATCACCAAAGACGGAAAATCCATTGGCGTGATGGTGGACGGCAAGCCGTGCGTGGGCTTTCCCACGCCTTCGCGGAAGCAGGAGTTTTATTCGCAAACGCTGGTCGATTGGGGATGGCCGG
Organism: uncultured Calditrichaceae bacterium; assembly: GCA_964450485.1. Taxonomy (GTDB): domain Bacteria; phylum Calditrichota; class Calditrichia; order RBG-13-44-9; family J075; genus JACKAQ01. The sequence goes on along the minus strand of CAYVDX010000047.1, from coordinate 1,392 downwards.
AGTATAAAATTCCGACCTACATCAAAAGCCACATTCACGAGGAAACCATGGATCGCGACAAAGGCGATTTTCCGCTGGTTCCCACTTTTCGCCTGCCCACGCTAATCCACTCCCGCTCCGGTAATGCCAAGTGGCTGACGGAAATTTCCAACCGCAACCCGGTGTGGATGCACACCATCGACGCAAAACGGTTCGGCATTCAAACCGGCGATCTGATTCGCGTGAATACGGACATCGGCTATTTTGTGGACAAGGTGTGGGTAACCGAAGCAATGAAGCCGGGCGTGGTGGCCTGCTCGCATCACCTGGGACGCTGGCGTCGGCCGCAGGACAAAATCGGCAATCGCTGGGCAACGAATACCGTGCAGATCGAGCGAGCAGACGGCGGCTGGAAAATGCGCGTGCTCGACGGCGTGCGCCCGTTTGAAAGCAGCGATCCCGATTCAAAGCGCATTTTCTGGAGCGACGGCGGCGTGCATCAGAATATCACCTTTCCGGTGCACCCGGATCCCATCAGCGGAATGCAGTGCTGGCATCAAAAAGTGCGCATCGAGAAAGCGCGCGCCGAGGACCGCTACGGCGATGTTTTTGTCGATACGGAAAAATCCATGCAGGTTTACCGAGAATGGCTGGAGATGACCCGCCCGGCGGATCAGCCCGGAATGCCGGGAACGCGGCGGCCGCTGTGGCTCAATCGTCCCCTGCGCCCGGCGGAGGAGTTGTTTTATTTGAAATAAAAAAAACGCTGGAGGTTTCCAAAACCTCCAGCGTTTGGCGTGAGCAAATAGGAAACGCTAAAGGTTTCCTGTAAAGAAAAACCTTATAATTTTGGTAAAACCTCCAGCGTTTGGAATGAGCAAAAAAAAACGCTGGAGGTTTCCAAAACCTCCAGCGTTTGGCGTGGTAACACAAAATGAAAAAATATACGCCTCCGTTTTTCCCTAACTACATCTACCATATTTATAATCGGGCAAACGGCGGGGAGTTGCTATTTCGATCTGAAGAAAATTACTACTTTTTTTTAAAAAAATATGACCAGCATCTTTCTCCGATTGTTGATACATTTGCATATTGTCTCTTACCTAATCATTTTCATTTTCTGGTTCGAATCAAGGCTGAGAAGATGGTTTTGGCCTTTTTTGAAAAAAAATACAGCCGGAAAAGCGCGCTTGAAATTAAGAAAACACTTGAACAATTAATTTCTAAACGGTTCGCAAATTTTTTAAACAGCTATGCCAAATCGTTCAACAAATTTTACCAGCGTTCAGGAAATTTGTTCAATCAAAACTTGAAGCGAAAAATTATTGAGAAAGACGATTATTTTCTACGCGTTGTCAGGTATATCCATGCAAACCCAGTTCACCACGGTTTGGTGGAAAGACTGGATTTATG
>CAYVDX010000046.1:0-11986 GCA_964450485.1 uncultured Calditrichaceae bacterium | reverse complement strand
AAACAAAAGAGGTCATAAAAATGAACGTTAAAAAATCAAATCTCTTTGGCGTATTGCTGGTTTTTGCCGGCATAATTATGGGAATCATTTTAGCAAATGGGTTCGGTGTTACGGATCGCGTTAAAGCGGATTCTCCGGACAAAGCGCAAGTTGAAGGAAGCCAAAACAGTGTTACGGCTGATGCAAATTTGAATGTTGCAAATGCGTTAAGTAATGCATTCGCTGATGTTGCGGCAAAAGTAAATCCCGCAGTGGTGATGATTTCTACTGAAACCACTGTGCGGCAGCGTCTCCCGCAGATACCTTTTCCATTTCAAGAATTTTTTGGCGTGCCCAGGGGTGAAGGAAACCGGGGTGATGGGAATAACGAGCGGGAATTTAAATCTCAGGGATTAGGCTCCGGCGTCATCGTGCGGGAAGACGGCGTCATCTTGACCAATAATCACGTTGTTCATGGCGCGGATGAAATCATCGTCACGCTGATGGACGGACGCGAACTCAAGGGCAAGGTGAAGGGCACCGACCCGCGTTCCGACCTGGCCGTCGTGCTGATCGATGCGGACAATTTGCCGACCGTTTCCCTGGGAAACTCCGACAATTTGCGCGTGGGCGATTGGGTTCTGGCAATTGGTTCGCCGTTGAGCCCGGAGTATAACCACACGGTCACGGCGGGGATTGTCAGCGCCACCGGGCGCCGGGTTTCCGGGCTGAATACCGGCGTGCAGGATTTTATTCAAACCGACGCGGCCATTAATCCCGGCAATAGCGGCGGCGCATTGGTAAATTTGAGCGGAGAATTGATCGGCATTAACACGGCAATTGCCAGCCGCACCGGACAAAATTCGGGCATCGGCTTTGCCATTTCTTCAAATTTGGCAAAGGATGTCATGCAGGATATTCTGAAAAACGGGAAAGTTTCCCGCGGCTATTTGGGCGTGGATATTGGCCCGCTCTCTGATGAAATTGCTAAAATGGCGGATTTGCCAAACAATGACGGCGTGTTGATCCGCGCCGTTCGTCCCAACACGGCCGCGGAAAAAGCGGGTGTTGAGCCGGGCGATATTGTGCTGAAAGTGAACGGCAAAAAAGTGCGCACGCCGGCGGAACTGAGCAGCCTGATCGGCGCTAAAGATCCCGGCGATGAAGTTAAAATGTTGATCAATCGGGACGGCAAAGAGAAAACCATCAAAGTCAGGCTCGGCGAATTTCCCGATCAGATCGCGGCAGTTGAGGGCGGAAGAGAATCCCGCAATATCGAAGACCTGGGATTGGAAGTTCAAAATTTGAACTCAAATTTACGCGATCGTTACGGGTTTAGCAGCAAGGACAAAGGCGTCGTTGTCAGCGCTGTTCAGCAAAACAGCCTCGCTGCCCGCGCCGGTCTGAAAACCGGTGATTTGATTTTGAAAGTCAATCGCACTTATGTCGGCAATGTACAAGATTTTAATGCCGCGATTGAAAAACTTGAGCCGGGCGATGCGGTTTTGCTGCAAATTAAACGCGACAACCGGAAAATGATCGTGGATTTTGAAATGCCCAAGAATTAATAAAGGTGTTGAAGTGCTTTGGTGTTAAAGTGCTGCTTTTACTGACGCACCGAGGCAGAAGATTCATCGGTAAAAATTGTATCGGCCGAAAGTGCATGTTTTGCGCTTTCGGCTTTTTTATTGGAAATTAAATTTTTTTGAAAAGCATTGTTTTGTCAGTAGGGTCGGGTTTGAATCCCATTTTATGCAAATATTTCAGATGCTTTTTGACGTGGCTTTTGATTACCAATTTTTGAATCCCCATTTCGTGCAAGCGTTCTTTTTGGTGCTTGAACAGGTAGAAGGCGTTGCGCAAATCGCGGTATTCCGGGCGTGCGTAATCGAGGTGTATTTTTGCAACGCCGTTTTGCAGCGGCTCGTAAATAAACAATCCGACCGGAAGCAAATTTCGCAGGATAAATACGCTGTGCGGATCGCTGATGCTGTCCCAATCGAAATCCGGGAAAAATTTGCGGATGTCGTCTTTGAAGAAATTTAAAAATCGCTGTAAAAACAGGTTGCTGCCTTTAGGCACTTCGGAAAGCGTAAAATAATCTTTTTGGCGATGCATTTGCACAAGGTAGTAAACATCAATCGCGGTGATGAAACTGTTCAACGCAAACACGGGATACGTTTGGGTGAGCAGCCCGTAAACCGCGAAGGTGCCGGCGCCAAACAGGTTGATCCAGCGCAGCCGCCAGATGTTATTCATGGTCAGCGACAGCGCGATCAAAAAAGAGCCGCTGTAGCCGATGATTTCTATCCAATTCATGGAAATGTTCCTTAATTTTTTTACGATACATTAGTTTCACGGATTTTGGAATCGCTTTACGCCAACGGCGTTAAACGCCATAACCCAGGGTTCATCCCGGTTTTTGGGGTGAACCCTGGGCCGCAAAACACATCGATTATTATACCCCAACGGGGTTTCACATTGCCGTTTGTAAAACCCCGTTGGGGTATGATGGAGGGTGCTGTTTTTCCCAGGGTTCGTCAAGTGACGAACCCTGGGTTATGGTGTAAAACCGCTTCGCGGTATGCCGTGAATAAAGTGGAATGATGTAGTTTATTCATTGACGCGAATGGCTTCGGGGGAAAATAATTCCATGCTCCCGGCATTCCCGCTGTAATTCCGCGGAGCGAATATCTTCCACCCGACCGTTGAGCGCCGGCCACGGGGCCAGCCCGATTTGCACCAGCGCGTCGGCAATGTCCGCGGGATCGGCTAACTGCCCCTGCTCGTGCAGATCGATAAATCGCTGCAAGCGCGGGAATCGCTCCACCGGGGTGTCGCGAATTTTTTGCTGCATCGGGCTTGCGAATACGCCCGGGGCAATGGCGAAAATGTTTACCGGGCGATCCCGATTTTCGATGGCAACCGTGCGGGTCATTTGATCCATCGCCGCTTTGCTGCCGCCATAGGCAGACCAGCCGGGATACGGCTTGTAGGCCGCGCCGCTGGAAATATTGACAATCACGCCGCCGTTTTCCTGCCCGCGCATAATTTTCAGCGCTTCCCGGGCGACCACATACGTGCCGAAAATGTTGATCATAAACAGGTTTCGCAGCGCTTCGTCGCTGCATTCCGTCAGTGGGGCTATCGGTTCAATCACGCCGGCGTTGTTGAACAAAACATCGACGACCGGCCACACATCCAGCACTTCCGCAAATGCTTCATGTACTGATTCGGCGTCGCTGATGTCCGTCGGAATGGCCAGCGCTTTGCCGCCGAGCGTTTCGATTTCCCGCTGAACCGTTTGCAACAATTCTGCCCGCCGGGCTAACAGCGCGACTTTGCCGCCGCGTTTTGCGGTCTGTAAAGCTAATTGCCGCCCCAATCCGGCCGTCGCTCCGGTGATCATCACAATTTTTTTTGTTGTCAAAGACATTTTGCCTCCTCAGCAATTTGTGATCATTTAAAAGATGAATATAGAAAACTTCTTGAAAAATATAGAATAAAAGTTTATGCTGATAAAATGATTTTGAACTAAATATATTCGCGACATCATTAATTTGAAAATTGAAGAATAGGAGAAATTTATGAGAACAAAGTGGGCTGGCGTTTTACCGGCGGTTACGACGAAGTTTAAAGATGATTTCAGCCTGGATCATGCCGCCATGACGCGACATTTTCAGGCGCAGTTAGACGCAGGCGTGCACGGCTTAATTGTTTGTGGATCATTAGGCGAGAGCGCGGTGCTGACGCCGGATGAAAAGCTGGATGTGCTGAAAACCGCCACGTCCGTGAGTAATGGAAAAGTGCCGGTGTTGCTCACCATTGCCGAGGCAACCACCGCGGCTGCCATTGCCATGGCCAAGCTGGGCGGGCGAAGCGGCGCGGACGGATTTATGCTGCTGCCGCCGATGCGCTACGTTTCCGACCGACGGGAAACACTCGCGTTTTTGCGCAGTGTGGCAGCCGCGTCCGAACAGCCGATTATGATTTACAACAACCCGGTCGCGTACGGCGTGGACGTTACCCCGGAAATGTTTGCCGAGCTTGCCGATGAACCCACATTTGTCGCGATCAAGGAGTCTTCGGATGACGTCCGCCGCATCACCGATATTTTCAACGCGGTGGGGGATCGCTACCAAATTTTTACCGGGGTTGACAACCTGGCATTGGAAAGCCTGCTGCTTGGCGCGGATGGCTGGGTGGCCGGGCTGGTGTGTGCGTTCCCACGGGAAACGGTTGTAATTTATGAACTTGCGAAACAGAACCGCTGGGACGAAGCGCGAACAATTTACCGTTGGTTTAAGCCGGTGCTGGATTTGGATGTTTCCACAAAATTGGTGCAAAACATCAAGCTGGCGGAAGCGATGACCGGTTTGGGCAACGAAAATGTTCGCCCGCCCCGTTTGCCGTTGGACGGTCCCGAACGGGCGCGGGTGATAAAAACATTGCATGAGGCTTTGGAAAATCGCCCGGAGATGCCGCTGTTGTGAAATGCGCAAACGTAATAATCAGGAGTTAAATTCATGTCCAGCCATACTTTTTTTTGTATCGATGCGCACACCTGCGGAAATCCCGTTCGGGTGGTGGCCGGCGGCGGCCCGTTTTTGCAGGGTGAAAATATGAGCGAAAAACGTCAGCATTTTCTTGCCGAATACGACTGGATTCGCACCGGTCTGATGTTCGAGCCGCGCGGGCACGACATGATGTCCGGCAGCATTCCCTACCCGCCCACCCGCGATGATTGCGATGCGGCGCTTCTGTTTATCGAAACCAGCGGCTGTCTGCCCATGTGCGGTCACGGCGCCATCGGCACGGCCACGGTGCTGATCGAGCGCGGGCTGGTGACGCCGAAAACAGCGGGGGTGCTGCGCCTGGAAACCCCGGCCGGCATGGTGACCGCGCATTATCGCCAAAACAAAAACGGGCGGGTCGAATCCGTGCGCATCGTAAATGTTCCCTCGTTTTTGCATTCGAGTTACCTGACCGTGGACTGCCCGGAGCTTGGCAAGCTCACCGTGGACGCGGCGTACGGAGGAAATTTTTACGCCATCGTGGAGCCGCAGGGAAATTATCGCGGCATTGATGAATTGGGCGTGGGAAAAATTTTGCAGTTCAGCCCGATCATCCGCAAGCGGTTGAACGAAAAATATGAATTTGTGCATCCCGACGATGCAACCATTTGCGGACTGAGCCATATTGAGTGGAGCGACGCGCCAAAAAACCCGGAGGCGCATGCCCGAAACGCGGTGTTTTACGGCGATAGAGCCATCGACCGTTCGCCCTGCGGCACTGGCACATCCGCGCGAATGGCGCAAAAATTTGCCCGCGGCGAACTAAAAGTCGGCGACGAATTTGTGCACGAAAGCATCATCGGCAGCCTGTTCCGCGGGCGGGTGGAATCCGCCGCAAAAGCGGGCGAATACGATGTGATCATTCCGAGCATTGAAGGCTGGGCAAAAATCACCGGGCTAAACACCCTTTTTATCGATGATGACGATCCGTATGCGCGCGGTTTTCAGGTTGTGTGAACGGTAGGGGCGTTTAATTAAACGCCCCTACTATTTTTATGGCAAAAATTTTTGTAAATATTCAAATTTCCGGGTCAACCGCCCGCGATGCACGATCATCGCTTTTTTGAATTCCTGGGGAAGCCGCACACGGTCGTACGAACCGGTGAATTCCGCCTGCGACAGCGCCGGCACAAAGGGCAGCAGGGCATTGCCGAAGAATTCCGATGATTCACGCGGCAGTTCCGCCGGCAGCTTGTCCACCGCCATGATCACGACGCCGCGGCCCTCATACCCGTCGCGGACTTCTTCGGTGATGGGATCGTAAACGTAAATCGGGTTGTCGGAACTGGTCGCTTTTACGGTCGGTTCGATGGAACCGTCGATATCGCAGGTAATGTCGCCGATCACCTTGAGGCGCGGATTTTCGTCGCGGCTGAACCATTCTTTCAGGAATGATTTGGTTACCAGCCGCGGGCATTGCGGCGTCCAGTAAATCGCGTTGATGAGCAGGGAAAGATAGGGAATGTATTGATCAAAATTTCGCTCGTAGCGATCGGGATGATCAAAATATTCCTTCAAATTGAATTTTTTCTCCCGTCCGTCACGCGGTTTCGGCTTGAACATATCTTTTTCTTCAAACACCACTTTGTAGGCGGTGTAGCGGGAAAAATCGCCCTTTTTATAAAATTCAGCTAACTTTTTTGCCGGGATTGACCGAATGGGCAGCAAGTCGTAGATTTCCTGCGCGCCTTTGGAAACCTGTCCATAGCCGCTGATGCCGCAAATAAACGGCGTCACCTCCGCGGGCAATCCTTCCCGCTTGATCCGTTCGCTGACGTCGGCTACCGCTCGTTTCGCGGATTCGAGATTTTCGTATTTATCCGTTTGCTGGAGCTTTTCAAACGGCGTGGAAATGCCTTCGGAGCGCCAGCGCAATCCCAACGTCCACAGCGAATTGATCATCCCCGCGTACCCGGCATAATTTCCAAAAAAGATCAGCCGCCTGCCGTTGCGGTCCGTGACGAGTTCGTAATCGAGCAATGTGGCATTTAAGTCTATGACTTTTTTTAACATGGGCATATTGTATTCCTGCCCTTTGATCGTGTGGGAGAAAAAACAATAGGCCTGCTTTTCCGCCAGGTTTTCCACGGGAATCTCCTTGATCCCCAAAATGATATTGCTATGCGATAAATCGTCTGAAATTTCCGCGCCGATTTTTTCGTATTCATCGTCGGGGAAGATTCGCTGCTTCGAGGGTTCCATCACCACATGAATGCCAGGCTGGTTGACCAATTTCATCACGTGGTGAGGCGTCAGCGGTGCGCGTCGTTCGGTTGTGTATTTATTTTCCTGGCGTATGCCGATGCAGTTTCTCATATTTTCGTCTCCTCTGTAATCCGCCGTTGAAGCATTTTCCGGCGCTAAATGCCGTGAATGATTGCGTGCAAATGTTTCAGTTTGCGGTAAATATACAGTTCCCGAATTGCTTTCGGAAGTGAAAAACCAAATTCAATAAATACATCCATCTTGCTATCGGGCTTAACATTCCGTATTTTCCGGCCGATCAAACTAAAGCATAAAAACGATAAAAAAAGGAGTGAACCATGACGTTGATTGTTGGACTGAATGCACGGGAAATTTTAGATAGCCGGGGGAATCCGACCGTGGAAGTGGAAGCATATCTCGAAAGCGGCGCGGTTGGACGAGCCGCCGTTCCCTCGGGCGCATCAACCGGCGAGCACGAAGCCGTTGAGTTACGGGATGGCGATAAAAATCGTTATTTAGGCAAAGGCGTGCAAAAAGCCGTGTCAAACGTAAATGACGAAATCGCGCCGGAAATCGTTGGCATGGATGCGACGGACCAAACCGGGGTTGATCAATTAATGATCGAATTGGACGGCACGTCAAACAAAAGCAAACTGGGCGCGAACGCCATTTTGGGCGTCTCGATGGCGGTGGCAAGGGCGGCCGCGGATGCGTTGGGACTGCCGCTTTACCAGTACCTTGGCGGCGTCAATGCCAAAACGCTTCCCGTGCCGATGATGAATATTCTCAACGGCGGTTCTCATGCGGATAACAACGTCGATTTGCAGGAATTTATGATCATGCCGGCAAACGCCCCTTCTTTTCACGAAGCGCTGCGCATGGGTTCGGAAATTTTTCATACCTTGAAAAAGGTGCTGCATGGCAAGGGATACAATACCGCGGTTGGTGACGAGGGCGGCTTTGCGCCTAATCTTAAATCCAATGAAGAAGCGCTGCAAGTGATTGGCGAAGCGATTGAGAAAGCCGGGTACAAGCCGGGCGAAGATATTTATTTTGCCTTGGATCCCGCTTCCAGCGAATTTTATGACGCCAAAAGAGGATTATACGTATTGGCGTCGGAAAATCGTGAACTTTCACCGGCTGAAATGGTCGATTATTACGCCATGCTGGTTGAAAAATATCCCATTATTTCGCTTGAAGACGGCATGGCGGAAGACGATTGGGACGGATGGAAATTGTTGACGGACAAATTAGGCGGCAAAACTCAGCTCGTAGGCGACGATTTGTTTGTCACAAATGTGGAGCGTTTGAATCGTGGGATTGAGTTCGGCGTGACCAATTCGATACTGATAAAACTGAACCAAATCGGCACAGTTACCGAGACGCTGGATTGCGTGCAAATGGCGCATCGCGCTGGTTTTACCACCGTCATTTCCCATCGCTCCGGTGAAACGGAAGACGTTTTTATTGCCGATTTTGCCGTAGCGGTTAACGCCGGGCAGATTAAAACCGGCTCGGCCTCCCGCAGCGACCGCATTGCCAAATACAATCAACTGCTGCGCATTGAGGACGAATTAGGTGATCGCGCCATTTTTCCCGGTAAATCATTGATTAAATAAGTGCCCTGGTGTTCAAGTGCTTCGGTGTTTTGCAGAGCTATTCTAAAACACTGAACATCATTACACTATAGCACTTCTGTTATTACCTAACCTGGACAAGCCCCCCAAAGGGGCAGGCTATAACCAAACAGGTTTTTCAAAAAGTAGTGGCATGGCGCGCCATGCCACTACTGTGGTAGTTATTAAATCTTTTCCTCAAGTCTGAATCCCAGTCTGCCCCCTGTGGGGGGAATCATCGGGAAAAGTGGCAGAAAATTATTTGAAAGACACTAATTCCATCGCCGGTATGAAAGCAAAAACCATAAAAACCCGTAAGTCAAAAAAAAATAAAACCTATACCGTTACCGTTCGGTACAAATATCTGCCGCTGTGGATATTTGTCGCCGTTTTTATCACGGTTATGATCGCTTTTTTTACCGGCCCAAAATCTGTTTTTGATTTATACGCGCTTTATCGCGAGCGCAATGAGCTTTTGGAACAAAAACAAGCGCTCGAAGCTGAAAATAAGCAGTTGCGGGAGGAGATCAAAAAGCTGCAAAATGATGTGGAATACATAGAAAAAGTCGCGCGGGAAAAATATAATTTGAAGCGGGATAATGAGGTGATTTATAAAATTGTACCGGAGGAAAAAAAGTAGCACTTTGATTGCATCGCCGGTCAATTGTCCGCGGCTCATTTTTCAGTGCAATGGACCGCGGACAATTGACAACGGACGAACAGATAAATGAATCACCGTTTTTATATAAAAACCTGCGTTGTTTTTGCCCTCCTGTTTGGCTGTTCGTTGGCAGCACAAACGCCGTCGCTTTATCAGCTTGAATTGAAGAAGGATTTTATCAGTTGGGTTTGGTCGGCGAATTTGCAAACGTCGATCAAAACCGGACAGCAATCGCGGGTCATTGTTGGAAATCAATTCAAGAGCAGCCTGTTCCGGCAATCCTCGCTTGACGATAAATGGCGGGACGAAAACACATTTTCGTTGTATTGGCAAAATCCGCTTAGCGATCATTTGGAAACCCGCTCGATCATCGAATCGCGAATTTTTTCAGATGAAAATACATCGCGAAAATTTAATAAACACCTGATCGCGCAAGAGCTTTCCGTCAATTTACATCCACGTGTTAAATTCAAACCTGCATTGGGTTTAGCCCTGGAAGAGGCATTTGATAACGCCGACCAGGGTTGGTACGCCCGGGCCGGTTTGGAGGTCAGCAAACTGAGCATGGGCGAGTATCTAAATTATACCGACGCCAGCAGTGTGATACGTGCATTCCCGGGACGAAAAAATCAGGAACACACATTTTTTACCGGCTGGACGCGTAAGTTTTCGGCGCAAGCGACCGATTCGCTGCGGCTTGGCTACCAATTTTCGGAAAACCGCTATTTCATCCAACCAACGGAAACCGAGCTGAATCCGCGGGAGCGGGTCATACAGAACGCCCGGTTTCTGTTTAATCAATTGCAGTATCGCGTCTCGAGCCGGGCGCAAATGGTATTTATTACCAATTTTAAAGATCGGGATATTGATCAGACAAATCCCTTTAGCAACCGGCGACGTAAGGAATTTTCGCTGGAAAATCAGTTGCAATACCTGGTGTTTTTGGGCCCGTTCCAAATTCAGAATGGCGTTTTCTTCTCCCAGGCGCGTTATGAAAATCCCGGCGTGGATGCGGATGTGAACACTTTGCAATCAGCGCTAAACACCGCGGTTCGCTATCAGCCCGGGCAAAATGATATGCTCTGGAGCAAATTTTCATACACCAAGCTGGAATACAACACGCCTAATATCGAAGAAGGCGCCGGCGGCACCGATTTGAACAAACGGCAGGATCGAGACGAGCAGCGTTTTATTATCGACGCGGGGTATCGGCATCGTTTTAGCCAATATTTTTCCGCGATGCTGCACGGCAACGTCTATTTGTATCACCAAATTTACTTGCGTTCCGGCCGGAGTCAAAACAATAACTGGAATCGCATTTTTCAACTTTCGGCGCAATTCAAACACCGGATCAGCAGGAAGGTGCGCCATGATAATCAGCTAAAAATTTTGTCGAACTTTACGGTGTTTGATTTTGAAGAATTCCTGCCCACCGTGCGCAGTTTTGTGTTCCGCAAATTGATTTACAGCGATTCTCTGTCATTTGCCCTCACCGGACAGTTATCGCTGAACAATATTTATCAATTAGAAATTGAAGATACCGGCACGTTTTTTAAAGAAGCGTTTGCTCAGCAAATCAGCCGGGAGTTAACGGCGCATTTTATCAACATCAATTTGGAGCACAAAAACATTCTGGGATTACGCGTTACTTCCGGTATTACGTATTTTCTGCGGGATGAGTGGGGATTTACACCCTTGCGGGAGCGAAAAAAAATCCGCAAATTTCGCAGCCTCACACCGCGCTTGACAGTGATTTTTCCAGCCAGCAAAAGACTGTTGCTATATGTCAATTACGCGCCGAATCGCTCCGAGAATTTTACCCGCCCGATTAGCGCAGATCAGTTTAAGAAAAATATTCAGTACTTCACCAGCGGGAATATTAAGCTGCGATATACGTTTTGAGGCAGGATATCAAACAAATGAAATATTCGTGTATTTTTTTTATGATAAAAAAGGGTGTAGATTCGGTTTTACGTAATTATTATCTCCAAATATGCCCCCCGGCAAACCGGAGCCTGCCCCGGAACGCCGGGGCAGGCTCCGGTTTGCCGGGGGGTACAATATTTATAGCAAATGGCTTTATTGAAGTCTCAAAATTCCGGCGCCCCGGGAGCGACATATTGCTTTCATAAACTACGTAAAATGGAATCTACACCCATAAAAAATAACATCCTGGGGAGGAAATTTTAACAACGACACGGCTTGGATAACCGGCACGAAACATTTGACTGGTAATCATAGCCACGAGAACCTGCGGCAGATCCGTCTGTAAGCTATCTGCCTGTACGATCAGTGCGGGGCAATGTTTCGCGGAAACCAAGTCACTATGAGGAAAAAGCATCAAAACGACATCGCCGCGTTTATAATTTGGCTTTATTTGCGTCATAATTATCGTACATATCCATTTCCGGGCTTTCCCAGTCTTTGGTAAAAGTTGACAGGCGTGCTCGTAATTCTGCTGTCTGGATTTTATCAATACCCCGGCGCTCCAAATTGATCCCACCTGATTCCAAAAATGTTACAATGACCGATGTATCATCATGAATACCGGCAGGCTTTTCGTGCAATTGAATGTTCCCGTTTCTATAAATGCCATGAATTGATTTTAGCATGCTTGGATGCTTCAGTGTATGATTTTTTTATTTTCATTTTGTTATGTATGAGTCTGTTGATTTAGTCAAATTTGGCGGATATTTTTGCGGAATAATGCTGTTAGTCGATCAATATTCAGCAAAAAGAATTATTCTCCGACGTCACGCGGTTACAAATATTTCGCCCCGCTGGGGCTTATTTATCAAGAATCGCAATGAAGTATTGCGTTTTAAATCTCGGTGTGCCGGGAGGAATATTTATAGAATGTTAAAATATAAAAACAAAGCTCCGTCAGGAGCGGAAAATGAGATACCGCGTAACATCAGTTATTATTCTGCAAACGAATAGTAATTCAACGA
>CAYVDX010000045.1:4990-12050 GCA_964450485.1 uncultured Calditrichaceae bacterium | reverse complement strand
TGTAAATGTGCCGGGATCGTTGCTTGCCGTGGTGTCCACGGCGTCGCCGGAATTTCCGTCCACAAAGCGGTAGCTGGCGATGGCACTGTCCAATCCGGCCGGGTAAGCGCTGCTAATATCGAAAAAGAAAGTGATCGGCGAACTACTCTGCCCGGCGGTTAATGAAATCGTGCCGCTGCCGGTCGGCTGGATGTTGCTCAACTGCGAGGTCGCCAGGGTCAGGTTTGACAGAGCAATTTGCGCGGCGGCGCGATTGCTGCCGTTGTTTTGCAAAGTAAGCTGCACCTGCGCGGAATCCTGGCCCTGCGAAACCGTTGCCGGTGAAACGGAAATGGAACTGACGATCACGCGCGGCGGTCGCTGCACCTGAATATTGCTGACATTTTGCAAGGTATCGTTAAAGGCAACGCCGTTTCGGGTCCCGCCTAAAATAATGGTTGCCGAAAGCGGTGCAGCCTGCGCCGACGACGCCACGGCCGTGGTCACAAAATTCACCGATACGGACGCACCGCCCCCGGGAATGGCGTAACTTTGATCCAGCGGAATCACGTCGCTGCCAAAGGAGAGAAACGTGCCGGCCGGATCGAGCGTCACGTTGCCGCTGCCGGTGTTGCTCAACTGCGCGGTAAAGGTAAACCCGTCGCCGGTGGTGACGGTATCCGGCGAAAGCGAAACGAACGTCACCTGCGCGTCAAACAGGGACAGCGAATTCGGCGGAAGCAAAATGGTGCCGTTCAGCGGCGCGTTCGCCCCCTGCCCTTGCAGCACCAATTCCGGGGTAAAAAATGCGCTGGAAAAATTTGCGTCAATGACGGTTGCCTGGAATTGCAGGGTGGTATTGCCATTGGCCGTTAGTGTGGCTGCGCTGTTGAGCGCGGCGCTGAATTGGGTGCTGCCTTCCGAAAAGTTGAATAACGTGCTTGCCTGCGCCAAACTCACCGTGCGCGGCGACGGATTGTGTACTTGCAGCGAAAAACTCACCGTTGCCCCGGCGGAAGTATCCGAGGGCGTCAGGCTGCCGTTCACATAGGTCAGGTGATACACGTGCATTTCCAGGGTATCCTGTCCGGCAAGAATCGCGCGGAAAAACGTCGAATCATTTGTCCCGCCGACATCCGTGGAAGCCACATTTGTAACGCGACCGTTCGAATCAGTGGTTAGCGAACCGGCGTTAAACGCGACCGAAAATCCCGGCGAAGCGGCAAATGTGACCGTCGCGTTCGGCACGGGATTGTTGAAAGCGTCCCGCGCTTCCACAATAAAAGTGACGTCTTCCCCGGCAACCGCCGCAACGCTGTCCCCGCTGATTTGCCGCAGCGAAACCAATACCAGCTGCGTCGCTGTTCCCGGCGCAACCGTGGCGATGACCGTATCGCTTCGCACCGTGCCGCCGGTTGACGGCGCGGTTGCCACCAAATGCTGGGTGGTGCCCAGCGTCGCCATGGTCCACGAAGTCGCCGCTTCCCCCGCGCTGTTCGCGTTCCGCGATGTGGGCGCAACACTGCCTTCCACCGGGTTAAACGTGATGGTCGTGTCGGTGATTGCATTCTCAAATTTATCCACCACCCGGAATCGCACCGAATCGGTCAACGCCTGTCCAAATGCCCCGCTCTGGTTGTTCCCGGAAACGATGAGAATGGAATCCGGCTCACGCGGAATGGCCGTGGCGTTAAATGTTACCGAGAAAGGATTTGTGTTCGCAGCCCGCGCCTGAACCACGTATTGTCCGGCCTTGGTGCCAAAATAAATTTGGGTTGACGCTAAACCATCTACATTCGTGACATCTGTGAAGCCGTTTAAAGAGTCATTTTGTGTGCCACTGGGTTTGCTGATGATTGCAAAACTTATTGGAACACCCTGTACGGGATTATTTGATGCGTCCTTTACTAATACCGTCATCTTTTGATCGGCAAGGGTATCAACAACCGCCGTTGGAGACGCCGATGCAACGGCAATCAACGTATCACGGCTAACGGTAACATCAGACGTAAACGTTGCCCCTTTTGTCGTTTCCAGCCGGGAAAAAATATCGGTTGTGAATGTTCGGGTGCCTATTGTACCATCAATATCTACCTGAAATTCCACATCAATTGAGCTTTTGATGGTCACATTCGGCAAACGAACGTATAGAAAATTTTGCCCGGCGGAATTATCGTAAAACCAGGTGGCAATTTTGGAAAACGCGGCAACCTGTTGTTCCGTCGGTGGGTTGGGATTATTCGCGACCAGGAAAAAGGACTCGCCGTCAACAACCACTTTGCTGACCGTCACTGTATCCGTTGGAAAATTGACAAAGGGATTTTTAATGCGAACCACATCCGCTTTGCCCATGTTTTGCAGGTTCGTTGCGGTGGCAAGCTGAAGACCGCTGATGGACATCGTAAATGTCTGGTTGCTGGTGTTCGGCGTCACCGCGGTGACATCCAGCGCGCCGGTTGCTTGCAAGGTATCCGAGGGATAAAACAGCACCGCGCGGTTATTTCCCAGGATTGATCTGGTGTTGTAAGAATACACCAGGTGATCGGTCACACTGCCCTGGTCGAAGCGCAGCCCGACAGATGCTTCGTTGCCGTCCAACTGGCTGCCCGTCGGGCCCAAATCGAGAAACTGGTATTTGATGAGATTGCTGGTCTCGAACAAAATCATTTGCATGACCAAGGGCCCCTCGGTCGTCGTGGCGTTGGAAACCTCATTCAAACTGACGATAAACTTCCGGTACGGCGCTTCGCCAATGACCAGGGTATCAATCCGGGAGTTTGCGAAAGAAAAATGAAGCTGATCCCAATACCCGGCGATAATCACTGTGGGCATTTGGTTTGGGCCGGTAGTCAGGTTATCGTTTCCGGGATCACCGGTACTGGAAAAATCATTACTAAAGGCAATATACCCGTTGGTGCTGATAAACGCCGTGGTAAAACTCTGACCGTAATAATTGAAGGAAAAAGGCAGGGTCAGCGTGTAAACGGTGTCGTCATTCGCGGTGGTGTTGAGCTGATTGTTATTCCCGGTGCTGTTCCAGAAAAAATCGATGGTGCTATTGCGGCTGTCCGCCCAATTCATACCGGCGGACGAAATCGGCCCCTTGTCCGCAAAAACAGCGGTGGAAAGCAGCGCAAACGCAAAAACGTATAAAAATTTGGTACTAAAATGTTTCATAAATAAATCCGTTTTGTTTTCATTATTTTTAAATACTCGTTCCCATCCCGGAACGCCGGGATGGAATGCCTGCCGTGACGCTCCTCCACAGGAGAGCCTTTGGCTTGCGTCACGAACACAATCCACATCCTAACTCGTTCCAGCGCTCCGCGCTGGAACATTCTTTCGGAGGCTCTGCCTCTTTTGACGTGAGGCAGAGCCTCACCTACAACATTCCGCCGCGGAGCAGCGGAACGAGAAAAAAACTTTAGCACAATAGCACTCAAAAACTATTTCTTCACCAAAACACTGATTTCTGTAATCGTTTGCCCACTATTTTGTCGCGAAGCCGGCTAACTCGTTCCAGCGCTCCGCGCTGGAACATTCTTTTAGAGGCTCTGCCTCTTTTGACGTGAGGCAGAAGCTCACCAACAACATTCCGCCGCGGAGCAGCGGAACGAAAAAACACTTTAACACAATAGCACTCAAACACTACTCCTTCACCAAAACGCTAATTTCTTTTAACGCCTGCCCATTCGTTTGCCGCGAAGCCGTGGGTGAATCCGTTTGCGAAATTGCAATCGTAAACTGCCTGGCCCGGGTATTGAGCGGAACAATGGATAAAACGAAATTCGAAGCGCCGGCGAATGAATCGCGTATCCCGCGTATATCAATCAAAAGCTGACCGGCTGCCTTGTCATAATGCCAACGAATGACGCCGCGATGTTTTACCGGCTCGCTGCTATTCATCAGCAAAATGGATTTCCCGTCCAACGCGGCGGCTGTCAACGCCAATTCAGTTCCGGAGGAATCGCCCAGGGAAAGGTAATTTTGGGCAGCAGCGATGTCGCTTGTCGGCAAACTTATCTCAATGCCGCCGGCGAATATGTCGGGTGAAATTGTCACCGTCTCACGGGCAAGCAGCGGGGAGGCCAAAAGGCTTAACGTAAAAAATAACACTTTACTGTAAAAATTATATGTAAAACCGTGCGATTTCGCATAATTTTTCAACATGATACAATCCTGTTTTGCGATGGTTGCGCGAATTAAGAAAACAAATTATTTGTGAAATGCTAATTTGATGGTGATTCTAATCACAGGGAAAAGGATATTGTTCCTATATCCGATCCGGTAGTCCATACATTTGTCAGGGAAAACGTTTTGTGAAATGCTCACTTAAATTTAAACAATTGTATTGATCAGCGCCAAAAACTCCCGCCCGTCGTTTTCAACCAACCGTAAATTTTTGACGGCGCGTTCAAATTGGGGATTAATTCGCGTGGCTTCCCGGAAATTATCCAGCCCTTGCAGAAAGAAATGGCGGCATTGCATTAGATGGATCAAGGCCAGGTATTGCCATAAATCCGGGTAAGAAGGATTACGATTCAAAGCTTCGGCGATCTGCTGTTCATAATTTTCCAACACTTCCGACGACATTTCGCCCTCGCTGTAAAGCAATCGCAGGTAAAACTTGTAACCGATGACTTCCGGCGGAGTAATCCGCAATAAGCGATTCTCGCGGTGATCGCGAAGCAGCATTAACGCTTTTGCGACATCCCCGGTCATAAGCGCTTTTTTTACCAACCCGCTTTGTTTCCGGTCCTCGGCATTTCCGCGGCTATCGATTTTTTTTAAGATAACCTTTAAAAACTCAATGCTGCGTTTTACATCCGCGTCCCGGCCGTTTTTTTTCAGTAGAATAATTCGATTGAGGATGGCTTCGGAAATATTAAAATAGGCTTCCATGTAAGCAGGATTAAGCTTCAGTGCATTTTTAAAGTTTTGTAAAGCAAGACGATAATTGCGCTTTTTCAACATCACCAGCCCCATGACATTAAACATATCCGGATATCGAACATCACTTTCCAAAACCTTTTTGAGCGTATCAAAAGCCTGTTGAAAGCGTTTCTGCAAATAGTAACAACGGCTGAGGTAAACATAGGCGCTGTAACGCTTTGGCTCGAGTTCCAAGGCTTGTCTGAAGTGCCGCTCGGCTTTGTCAAAAACATGGGAAAATAAAAATACCTGCCCGATTTTTTCGTGAGCAGAGGCGGAATCTCCCTCGTTAATCCGGTCGGATACTTCAAAAAGGCTGTCGATTTCTTCGATGATTGATTGATGAAATTTGTCAACAACGTGACGAAGGCGGCTGTCCGCATTCTCCTGGTTTCCGGATTTCCGCCGTTCAAACGCATGATTGGCGATGAACAAAACCCGCCCTTCTTCAAAAACTTCCGAGCGGATCACCCCGTCATCGACCAGCGTGGAAGTTTGAATGTGAAATTCCCGCTTACCGGCCTTGATTTTTTGATTAAGACCAATATCAGCCATCGAGCGTTCTGCGAATTTGAGTGTTTGATTTGCTCATTTTTTTGAAAAAAACCTGCGTTTTTTCTTGTTTTTGGGCGGTCTGCCATTATTCATTACATCCTTAAAGGCTTTTGCAGCTTTTACGCCGGCCGTGATTGTGGCCAGGGATCTGATTAACCGCGTATCAACTGAATATTTGATTTTTTTCTCGACCCCAACGATGTCATCGACCAC
This sequence comes from uncultured Calditrichaceae bacterium, assembly GCA_964450485.1. Classification (GTDB taxonomy): domain Bacteria; phylum Calditrichota; class Calditrichia; order RBG-13-44-9; family J075; genus JACKAQ01. The sequence continues at coordinate 6,371 of CAYVDX010000045.1, read as the reverse complement.
GGTTTTGAGATCATCGATCGTGCCGCCCACGGTTTCTACCTGGCGCCGGCCGGTATCCATGATCCCGGAAAGATTGCTGGTAATTTGCTGAACATTTTGCAAAATATCGGGCAATTGCTTGTCGAGATTTTCGCCGATATCTTCAATTTTTTTTACCGATTTTCGCAACTGGATGATTGTCGGAATGGCAAACCCCACCAGTGCAAGTATCGCAATTGCAATAATTAAAGCGCTTATTTGTAAAATCATGGCAATCTCATTCTCCACTGCGATTATGCCGTTCCATCACCGTCGCTGTTTTTATTTTTTTCTTCCTTAAATGCGTTTTTGGCGGCATCCAGGGCATCTTTTAAACGCCCCCGGCTGTGCTCAACCTGCTCCTTGCCTTTCTCAACCACGTCCCCGACAATTTCTTCAACTTCTTCCGCCTTGACTTTCGCGCTGTTTTCCAATTCTTTCAACCGCGAGATGGTATTTTCATAAGATTTGCGCGCACGCTCCAGCGAGCTATCATATTCCTCCCTGGCTTTGGCATACATATCATCCATCCGCCCGCTGAGTTCCTCGCGCGTTTCCCGACCGCTTTTGGGCGCATACAACAGCGCGGCAACGGCGCCCAATGCGCCGCCAATCAGGACGCCTTTTACAAATTCTAATGTGCGATTATCCGACATGGCTCATCCTCCTGTAGATATTTTGACATCTCATTAATTTTTTGGTCCTTACTCTCATCATTAAATCTACAATGATTTTTTATCCGAACCAATAAAAAACGCATATTTATGGCAGGGAGCGTTGGCTTTTGAGTGATAGATTGTGCGAACAACTCTAAAAGATAGGCCATTTTTCAACGAAGTATTGTGATTTACAACCGCGTTATTTTTAAGAATGTTACAGCGGGCTGAAAAATTGGCGGTCAGCGATTTGTTGTATGACGCTGATTTTAGCATCATCACAAATCTCAAAAAACCGGGAATTTTGCCGCAACGGGGCGATGATCGGAAACTTGCGGGATATATTGATTTACATCCTCATCAATTTTTAGTATTTCCGTGGTATGATCTGGATAAGCGCTGTCCACTGAGGTCGTAATCAAAATGTGATCAATCAGGGATTCAAAGCCGTCGATAAAGCTGAACGCGGTCGGATCGCCGAGAAAGGACTGGGTGAGGAATCGATAATGCAGGGAATCCTGCAAAAACGGGAGGAATACGTTATCATTTGCCGGATCGTCTAATTCATCGTTCCAATCTCCGGCGATAATGTAGTCCGGGTCATTTGCCGGATTTTGAAGCTGGGTTGTGACAAAATCTTCCAGTTTTTGAATGGATCTGCGCCGCCGATCTTCGCTTTGCTGATCGCCAAAGGCTTTTAAGTGCAG
>CAYVDX010000045.1:0-4980 GCA_964450485.1 uncultured Calditrichaceae bacterium | reverse complement strand
TGCAGCACGATCAGCGTAAAATCAAATGATTTGCCGTTTTTTGTGGCCCGCAGCGTCAAAACATAAGGCGGTCGTCCGGCAAAATCGCTGTCGCCATTGAACAAAACCGTCTCGGAGAGCAGCGTCACAATTGACGATTTGAAGACAATCCCGGTTTTGATGTCGTTGGCAAGTTGATTCAGGCGGTAATCATACCCCGCAAGACTGTCGGCGGAGTTTAAACTGTCGATCAGCACGGCCATTTCACTTTCGCTGACAATTTCCTGCACGGCGTAAATATCGATGTCCAACTCCAGCATAATTTCCGCCACTTTATCAACGGTCACATCGCCTTGTAACGGGAAACGCTCGATATTCCAACTGGCAATTTCCAGGGTGTTTTCCTGCCCAAATTCCGGCAGCACAACCGTCGGCGCCGTTTCAACGGCGTCAGTGATCCGTTTATTGCAGGCGAACAGAAAAACGAGCAAAACCAGGAAGCAGGCGATACATTTTTTTTTGAATGTCAAACGCATTCAAAACTCCATTCGATAAACCTCCAGGGTTTTCAAAACCCTGGAGGTTTTAAAATTTAACCCACCAATTCCCGTTCAGCGAAAAAGAATTTGATCTCCGTGAGTGCGTTTTCCGGGGAATCCGAGGCGTGGACGCAGTTGTTTTGAATATTTGAACCGAAATCCCGGCGAATGGTGCCAGCGGCGGCTTCGGCGGGATTGGTTGCGCCGATAAACGCGCGATAATCCGCGATGGCATTCTCCTTTTCCAATACCATCGCGACGATCGGGCCGCTGCTCATAAACGCTGTCAATTCGGGAAAAAAGGGACGTTCTTTGTGAATCGCATAAAACGCTTCGGCGTCTGCTTTACTCATGTGAACCATTTTTAATCCCAGAATTTGATAGCCGCCTTTTTCAATCCGTGCGATCACATCACCGATATGTTTTGCCCGCACGCATTCGGGTTTGATCATTGTGTAAGTTCTTTGTAACATCTTTAGCAACTCCTTTATTTCGGTTTTTAGTTTTGCGGCTTCAGTTACCTGCATCCAATCCGCCCTGCCTCTTTGAGCATCCCGCAAAGGGGTAGGCCCTAAAAAAGGCTGATACTATCCATCATCATCACGTTTCACGTTTTCACGTTTTACGTGATTTCTTAGCGGACTAAAGTCCGCACTCCCGTCCGGTATCCCTCAAAAGGGACGGACAACATCGCTATTTCCCCAGCGCTTTTGCCACAGTTTCTCCAAGGACGGCCGGGCTTTCGCAGACCGCAATGCCCGCTGCGCTCAACGCTTGCATTTTTTCAGCCGCCGTTCCCTTCCCGCCGCTGATAATCGCGCCGGCGTGCCCCATGCGCTTGCCCGGGGGAGCGGTTTGTCCGGCAATAAAAGCCACTACCGGTTTGCGAAAATTCTCCTGAATCCACGCCGCGGCTTCCTCTTCCGCGGTTCCGCCGATTTCACCGATCAGAATCACCGCTTCGGTTTGGGGGTCGTCCTTGAAAAGCTTCAGCGCATCGATATAGCGCGTGCCGATCACCGGATCGCCGCCAATGCCGATGCAGGTGGATTGCCCCAGCCCGCGCACGGTCAATTGGTGAACCGCTTCGTAGGTCAGCGTTCCGCTGCGGCTGATCACGCCCACGCCGCCCTCTTTGTGAATAAACGCCGGCATGATGCCCACTTTGCATTTTCCCGGAGAAATCACGCCGGGACAATTCGGGCCGACCATGCGGGTGTTGGTTCTGCTCAAATAATCATAAACTTGCAGCATATCCCGGGCCGGAATGCCTTCGGTAATACAAATCACCCACTCAATTCCGGCGTCAGCTGCTTCGTAAATCGCGTCGGCTGCAAATGGCGGCGGCACGAATAAAACCGACACATTTGCGCCGGTCGCTTCAACCGCTTCCTGCACGGTGTTAAACACCGGCGTTTTTTCCTCGAATGTTGTTCCGCCTTTTCCGGGCGTGACGCCGGCAACCACTTTTGTGCCGTATTCAATCATCTGTTTGGCATGAAAGGAGCCTTCTTTTCCGGTGATTCCCTGAACCAGAATCCGGCTGTTTTTATCGACGATAATGCTCATTTTTAAACCTCTGGTTATTGAAAATTGAAAATTGTAAGATACTCAAAAGCCAATGACGGGCGGCACAAAGTGCTCCCTTGCGGGAAAGCCCAAATGACGCGTAGCCAATGACAGCGAAGCGTTATCACGGGCGAAGCCCAAACCTAATTTATCAACGCCACAACTTTTTCCGCGGCGTCCGCCAGCGAGTTGGCGACTTCAAAATTCATGTCCGATTCAGCAAGCAGCTTGCGCGCTTCTTCGGCGTTTGTGCCTTCCAGGCGTACCACTAACGGCGCGCTCAGATCGATGGATTTTGCCGCTTCAATAATCCCTCGAGCCACGCGGTCGCAACGCACAATGCCGCCGAAAATATTCACCAGCACGGCTTTGACGTTGGGATCGGAAAGAATGATCTCAAAACCGTTGCGCACGGTTTCCACATTTGCGCCGCCGCCGACGTCCAAAAAGTTCGCCGGTTGGCCGCCGGCCAATTTGATGATGTCCATGGTCGCCATCGCCAATCCGGCCCCGTTGACCATGCAGCCGACATTGCCATCCAACTTGATGTAATTGAGATGATGTTCCGACGCTTTCACTTCCAGCGGATCTTCCTCGTCGGTGTCGCGCATTTCCGCGATATCCGGGTGGCGATACAGGGCGTTATCATCGAAGCCGATTTTGGCGTCCAGCGCCTGCACTTCGCCGGATTTGGTCACAACCAGCGGGTTGATCTCCGCCAGCGAAGCATCCGAATTGACAAACGCCTTGTATAAACCGAGGATAAATTTTGTGGCATTTTTTACCTGCGCGCCGCGCAAACCCAGCTTGAAAGCGATCCGCCGCGCTTGAAAAGGCTGCATGCCGGTCTGCGGCTCGATGTATTCCTTGAAAATCAAATCCGGGGTTTCCGCGGCAACTTTTTCAATTTCAACGCCGCCTTCGGTGGATGCCATCACCACTAATTTGGATACCGAGCGATCCAGCACGATGCCAAGATAAAGCTCGCGCTCAATATCCACGCCCGCGGCGATCAACACCCGGTGAACGGTTTTGCCTTCCGGCCCGGTTTGATGCGTCACCAGCGTCATGCCCAACATTTTTTCCGCCAGTTCACGAACTTCCCGCGGAGATTTCGCCAGCTTTACGCCGCCGCCTTTTCCGCGTCCGCCGGCGTGAATTTGCGCTTTCACCACAAAAATATCGCCGCCCATTTTTTCGGCAATTTTTTGCGCTTCATCCGCGGAAAACGCGACTTCGCCGGCAGGAACCGCCACGCCGTATTTCCGCAATATTTCTTTTGCCTGGTACTCATGAATGTTCATATAAACGCTCCTGTTTTTTTGTGCTTTTTTCTATCGCGCCAAATTTACATTTTTTGAAACAATTTAATCCCAACTTAATTTCCGGGAAGATTTTCCGCTGTAATTTCTCCTAAAACCTTCGCATATTTTTTAAAGAGGCAAATATAAGAAACGGAGTGTCTTTTCTATAGAGGAAACTAAATTTTTTATTCACACTAAACATTGGAGGTTTGGGCTAATCATTGAAAAACCGCCAGTGTTTTTTGCAAGGCATTGGAGAGGGAAAATCTACTGAAAAACCGCCAATGTCTTTACGACTCAACACCTTCTTCCACGCTTTCCGCCGCGACTTTTTTGATACCGGATTGCATGTAGGACCCACATTTCGGACATTCCCAGCAGGTGACAATGTATGTTTCGCCTTTATCGAATAAAGTGGTTAGCCCGCGGATAATGCCCGACCAACCGACAAAACCCGGCGCACTTTCAAGCAGCACATCCTTTGGCGTTAAAACCCGGTTACAGCAAACCTTCAGTTGACGATCATCCTGTGATTCTCTCATCTCGAAACCTCCCTGGTTTCGTCGTTAATTTTCGCGATTTAAGCGGTTGTTATTTGGTATCGGCAGGGATTAATGAAGGTTGAATAGAATTTTGAAGCGGTTAGGAAAAAATGGGGCGGGGAATTTATTTTTGAAATGTTGACTTGAAAAACGTTGCCATATCTGTAAAACCATACCCGCTGATGCGATCAAAGGTAATCGTCTTGCCGGATAAATAATCGCGGAAAACCGAGTTCCACTGCGCAAGCAATGGTAATGTGCGCTTTGCTTCGCTTTCATTCGCAAAATAGCCCAATGAAACATGCGGCACAAACGCTTCGCGCATTTCCGCACCCAGGGCGTGATAATGTGCATTCAGCAGCTTTCGTTGTGATGCGATCGCGGCAAAAGCAATTTTCGAAGCCGCATCCGCCGGTTTTAAAACCGCCACCAGGGTTTGATTTTTCCACAGGCGAATCCCATCAAAAACAAACGTGAGCCGATGGGTCTCTTTGCACAAAGACGAATGAAACGCCGGGCGGATCCATTCGTTTTCAATCGCTAAATCATCCGGTAAACGATCTAAAAATGTCTGAAAACAGATGTGTTTCCCGGGCGTTAACCCGCTTTTATTCAAATCGTTTAGACCGTCCCAGGCGGTTACGTGAAAAGATGGTGTCGGAAGTGCGCAGAAAAGATATTCTCCTTTAAAAAAAAACGGGTTGAGCGCTTCCAACGCTTCATCGAGCGATTTGTATAATTGCAGCGATTCGTCGGTTGAAAAAGGACAATGAATTTTTTGCAAATTGCCGGCCGCCGGCATTAAACTATTCCCGGGATTATCAAACAACAATGAAAATCCCCGGAAATCCGCCCATCCTAACTGTTCCGTTAGTTTGCGATTGGTAACTGTATGCGTTAGTATCTTTTCCATCATCACTATTATTCGGGAAAATAAAGTTCAACTTTACAAAAATTATTGTCACTTACAATCTGATGTTACGCGCTACGGGCCAAAAGGGCTAAAGCCCTTGAGGTTTTCAGGTATTTCATTACGCCCCCACCCTG
>CAYVDX010000044.1:0-12121 GCA_964450485.1 uncultured Calditrichaceae bacterium | reverse complement strand
GCGATATTAACACACCGCCCGCTAATATGCCAGATGCGGTTCACCGGGCGGATACAGAGATACAGACTTCTTCGGTGCGATAACTGTAATGCAACACTCGCAGCGCATTTCTAACCTGGTCTAACAGCTTGGGTTTGGGGGATGTGTTGGAATTTTCGCCGGTTGCGTTCACACTTTCTCCCTTGATGTGAAACGTTCTTCAAACAGCGAACGATTAACATACACGCATCTAACCTTTAACCGGTTTTGCCGGTATATGTCCTCGTTTTCAGTGTCATCATTGTTTTTTTAAGTGAATATTTGAAATATAATACACAAAAAGGTCATTTACAAATTTATTTCCTGCAACAATAGTAAAATAACAAGACCCATGTCACCTTATCTGCCCGGTTTTTAACACAAGTTTACATTTTTTACAATGTTCGACGAGCTTTACATCGCCCATTTAGAGTTTATGTCGCTATGTGATCGAACTTTTGCAAAGCCTATTCCATATTTTTTAACGATACGTCCCGAAGTTCCGCGAACCCTATTTCATATTTTTGACATACGCCCCGCACTTTTACAAGCCGACTTTCACATTTTTACAATGCGTCCCGAACTTCTGCGAGCCCACTTTCATATTTTAACAATAGGCTTCGCAACGCTGCAAGTCCACTTTCACATTTTTAACAATGCGTCTCGAAACTTGTAGCGTCCACTTTCATATTTTGACAATAGGCTCCGAAAGACTGCAAGTCCACTTTCACATTTCAACAACAGGTACGCAAGTTCACTGGAGAGGATTTTAAATATTGAATAAGGATGCCAATTAAGCGTAGAAAAAAATTAAATATTTAGCCGCGGATTTACACTGATAAACACGGATTTTAAAGAATTTACTTAAAAGAATTTTTCGCATTTATCTTTAATCTGTGAGAATCCGTGTCAATCTGCGGCTAAAATGTTCAACGCTTCACTCGCAGTAAAGGGGGCATCAGGAAATGCCATCCTGGGAAAGTAAGGTCAGGGCTTCTTTTTGTTTTTTATTCAATCGTTTGATCGCCAATTCCCGCCGGCTGGCCTCGGAACGGCTGGCAACGGCTTCGCGATAAACCAACCGCACCGGTCGCCGCGATTGGGTATATTTCGCGCCCGTTTTTTCGGAATTGTGCTCGGCAACCCGCTTATCGACGTCTTTGGCAATGCCGGTATATAGGCTGCCGTCGGAACACCGAACCATGTACACATACCAATCTTTCATCGCAATAACAGCATTTTCTTCACGGAAACATGCGCGGCGGTTTTCATTTGATACAAATAAACGCCGCTGCTAACCGGCGCACCAAAGTCATTTCTGCCATCCCAATTTACGATGTGCAATCCACCATCTTTTTCTTGCGCAACGAGGGTTTTTACCCTTTGGCCGAGCGCGTTAAAAATGGTCAGGCGCACAAAACTTTTTTCTGGCAGGGCATAACGAATAAATGTTGACGGATTAAAGGGATTCGGATAATTTTGTTCCAACATATACGTATCAACCGATTTATCCGCGCGGCTCAATTTTAAACGGGTGATATTGTTGTCGGTGATTGTGATAACTTTGCCGTTTGTCAATGGATGGGTTTGCCCAACGGCGCTACCGCTCATTTCCGATAGCAGGATGTCATGCGAATCACTTTGCGGCAAATTTTCCGCCGCGATGGTCACCGGGTAATCCGTTGTTTGCAAAATGATGAAAGCTTCTTCCGCAGGAATCGCGCGATAACCCGTATTAAAACGCGCGTCAAACTGGTTTCCCGGGGGCATTGGGGGCAGCAGGTAGTCATCCACATTGATAATCGCGCTTGTATCCACGCCAAAATAGAGCGTTTGCCGGCCCCGCCGGGCATCCGACACGATTAAATGGGGAAACTCGTCCAACCGTGGCACAGTCAGTACTGGCGCATCAGTTGCTGGGCGGGAAAGATCAAAGGTGATTTTTCCATCTGCCCGGGCGCGCAGCCAATAGCCGCTGCCGGCGTTGAAAACATCCGCGGGTTGGTAGCCGCCCCGGTATTCATACATCGATCCGGGCAGGATGAGATTCTCCGGGTCGGAAATATTATCCGACGTAATATTGCCGGATACACCGGAAATGAGATTCCACCCTTTTTCCAATTCAACCTGTATTTCGTTGATAAATTCTCCGTTGAGCGGGGCGACAACCGGTTCCTGGGCGTGTATCCAATAGCCTCGACTCACAGCGAGGGAATCGGTGCGGACATATCCCGAACGATAGGCGAGCAGCGAATCCAGCGCAGCCGAGGGAAACGCCGTGCGCAAGCGGGCGTCGCGCATTTTGAATGGCACGCCGATCAGGTTCCAGCCCCGCCGGGTCTTTTTCTCAAAAATGACAGTATCCGGGTAGGCAATCCTCCAGAAATGATCCGGCGCCGCCAGCCCAAAAACGCTGGCGCTTCCATCTGTCCAGCGCACCTTCAGCGAATCAATGCGGGCCTTTCCCAATCCAAAATGCAGCGCTAATTGATTGCCGGCGCCGTGGCTGGAACCGCATTTCACTTCCCGCATCAACCTCTTTCCATCGTCGCAAAAAAGGTACACCCGGCTGCCGATTGCATTCCGGTTGATTGGGCCGCCGCCGCTCAGTTCCACGGAAATCCAGTGATTGCCGGCCCCTTCCCGGCCATTATTGCGAAACAATTTGTAGCCGTCATTGCGATTGCCGCTGACCACATCCATCCAGCCGTCTCGGTCAAAATCACCGTATGCCGCGCCGATGGTTTGCAAAGGGTCATCAAGACCGCTGATCAAAGAAACATCTGAAAATGTATCGTCATGCCGGTTTTGAAATAAAAAACTGCGCATCGGTTTCAGGGAATCGATTTGCCCGCCGGCTAAAAAAATATCCGGCCAGCGATCGTTATCAAAATCAAAGAAAAACGTGCCCCAGGAAATATCGTCATCGTCAAAGTCGGGAATTGCGGAAAGCGTTACATTCTTGAAGGCCATCAACCCACGGTCGATCTGGCTTTGCAATAGCAAGGGAAGTCCCAGGTTAGACGCGAACATATCCAGATCACCGTCCAGGTCGTAATCGCCGATTGCCAGCCCCATGCCGTTCATATATTGATTTGCGCCCGCTTCTTTTGAGATTTCCGTAAAACACCAACCGTTGCAACCGGGGCCGTCGTTGCGCCAGAGCTTATTGCCGATGGCATTGGAAACCTCGTCGTTGACCAGGTAAATATCCAGGTCGCCGTCATTATCCACATCCAAAAAGCTGGCCACAAAACCGGCGCCTTCCAGGTCGCTTTCGCCCAACAGATGCGAAATATCCGTGAATGTTCCGTCGCCGTTGTTTTGGTAAAAACGATCGCGATTTCCCCGGTAAACCGACCCGGGCAGGCAGTTCTCGCACGCCCAATTGGCGACATACAAATCGAGATCGCCGTCGTTGTCAAAATCGCCCCAGGCCGCGGTTTGACCTTTTTGTTCATCCCCTACCCCTGCTGCGTCTGTAACATCCGTGAACCCGCTGCCGGCATTATTGTGGAAAAGGCGGTTTTTGCCGAAATTGAGCACGTATAGATCCAGCCAGCCGTCGTTGTCGTAATCGGCGAAACTCGCGCCGCCGCTGTGCGCGCCAGAAAGCGCCACCCGCGCCGCAAACGGCGATTCGCGGAAAGTTCCGTCGCCATTGTTTTGGTAGAGTTTATTGGCCCCGTTGGCGTTGGTGAGATACAAATCCAGCCAGCCGTCCCGGTTAACATCGCCCCAGGCCTGACCGGTGACATAATAATTCGTTAGTTGCCGATGCGGGGCAACCATACCAGCTGCGTCGCTGACATCACTAAAATAGGGCTGCCCAAATGCCGGAACAATCAGTCCGGCGAATAAAATCATTGCGCCGGAGATATATTTAAAATTCCGAAAATGCTTCAAAAGATGACCTGATTCATCCTTCATCCTTCATCCTTCACGAATCTACACCCTATAAAATCAATACCCCACGGCGCCGGCGTCCGGGCTGCGGGGATCGGCCGCGCCGCTGCGAATGCCGGTTTCGGGATCGATGATGACGCCCATGGCTCGTCCCTGCCCGTTGCGCCAGCGGATGCGATGTCCCATTTCTTTTAATTTTTCGACGGTTTCAACCGTGGTTCCTCTTTTTTCAATCCAGGTATAATCCGGCAGCCATTGGTGATGAAATCGCGGCGCGTCAATGGCGTCGTAAATATTCATGCCAAAATCGATCACATTTAAAATGGATTCCAGCACCGTGTTAATAATGGTTCGCCCGCCCGGGCTGCCGATCACCATAAAATTTTTACCGTTCTTTGCCACAATCGTGGGTGACATCGACGAAAGCATCCGCTTTTCAGGTCGCACCAGGTTGGGAGGCGTGCCGATCAGCCCGGTTGAATCCGTATGTCCCGGCCAGGGATTAAAATCGCCCATTTCGTTATTCATCAAAAAACCGCCCCCATTCAGCACAATGCGCGAGCCATAGCTATATTCCAGGGTGAATGTGTTGGAAACCGCGTTTCCGGCCGCGTCAACCACGGCGAAATGGGTGGTTTCCTCGGATTCATACGCCCATTGAAAAGATTCCGGGCTGCTGACAGACGCTTTTTCGGGATGAATTGTCTTGCGCAATTCATCCGCATATTCCTGGGAAATCAGCTTTTCCACCGGCATATCCGGGTTAAAATCCGGGTCGCCCAGGTATTGGGCGCGATCTTCAAACGCGCGGCGCATCGCTTCGGTGACGGTGTGAATGTATTGGGCGGAATTATGACCCATGGCTTGTAAATCATAACCTTCCAAAATGTTCAGCATCAGCGAAACCGTGATCCCGCCGGAGCTGGGCGGCGGCATTCCGTAAATGGTGTAATCGCGATAATGATTGACAATCGGCTCGCGGATTTGCGCCTTGTAAGCCAGCAAATCTTCTTTGGTAATCAAACCGCCGTTGGCTTTCATTTCCCGTTCAAATAATTCGGCGGTAACGCCATAATAAAAACCGGCTTTGCCGTGTTTGGCAATGCGTTTCAATGTTGCGGCGAGATCGGGCTGCTTCCAAATGTCGCCCATTTCATATTTTGAGCCGTCTTTTTTGAAAAACTTTTTTGCAGAGCCGGGATGTTTGCGAAAATCTTTTTCAAACCAGTTAAATGCGCGAACCAGACCGTAGCTTAACGGAAAACCTTTTTTCGCCAGCTTAATGGCCGGTTTCAGCACTTCTTTTAAAGACATGCTGCCGAATTTTTCCAACGCCAGGGTAAAACCCGCAACCGTTCCCGGCACGCCGATGGCTAAATATCCCTCGTGATTGAGATTTTTAACCAGCACGCCGTTTTCATCCAAATACATTTTTTCGGTCGCGGCTTTTGGCGCTTTTTCGCGATAATCAACGGTTTTGCAAACGCCGTCCGCCATGCGGATTACCATAAATCCCCCGCCGCCGATGTTCCCGGCGCTGGGATGCACCACAGCCAGGGCAAAGCCCGTGGCAACCGCGGCGTCCACGGCATTACCGCCTTTTTTTAAAATATCCGCGCCGACTTTCGAGGCAATGCGGCTTGAAGACGTCACCATGCCGTTTTTGGCATACACCGGCCATTTTTCCGCATGAATTTTTCCGACAAATAACGCGACCATCAGCAGGATAAGATTCATCGCAAGTGTGCGTTTTGAAATGTTTTCCATTTTTTCTCCAAAAATATTTTTATGATGTGGATTAAAATATAGGCAAGCGGGTTGTAAAGTAAAAAGGCAAAAGTAAAAAGCTAAACTCCGACGGTTGTTCCAAAAATGTTTTTGGCAATCATGCAATCGACCGGGTATCTAAAAATCCGTCAGCCCCCGCGGCGTCACGCGGGGGCTGACGGCAGATCAAATCAAACGACAAAAATGCCTACAAGGCGATATGTAAACGGGAATAGAGATTTCGTCCGAAAAATCCAAAGGGAGAAAGCCCGTTGTATGGGAAAATACCGTTAAAACTATTGCGCTTGAGCTGCTTATCGGGGTAGGTGTCGAAAATATTCTCAACACCCGCGGCAATGGTAATGCCCTTGGATATTTCAAAGCCGGCTTCAAAATCCGCCAGCCATTTGCTGCTAAAGGTTTGATCGCGCAAATTAACGCCATTCACCGGGTCGGCGGAATTCAAGCCGGTTACTTCGCCGTAAAAATTGGCCCGTGCGGTAAAGTTCCAGGAACCCTGTTCAAAATTTGCGCTAAAATTATGTTTTTGTTTGGGTTGACCGACTTCAAAGCGACCTTGTTCCACCCGACCAAACAGCGGTCTGCTGGTAAAATCCTTCAGGATGTCAGGGGTAACAATTTCATCTTTATTGGTAATATCGGTTTTATTAAAATTCATTGCCGCAGTCAAGCGAAGCGTGCCGCTTCCAAGATGCGTTGCATAGCGCGCAATAATGTCCAATCCCTGGGTTTGGGTGTTGACAGCGTTGGTAAAATAACGTCCGCCATTTGCGTCAATACCTTTTGATTGCAAAAAGTCGGCAATGCCGCTACCGGTAAAATTTTCCGTAAACACGATACGGTCACTAATATCAATCTGGTAAGCATCCACAGTGAAGGATACATTTCCTTGCGCATAGGTTGCGCCGGCGCTCAGGTTGACGGATTTTTCCGCGTCGAGGTCTTTTGCGCCCAGCGCACGCGCAACCGGGTCATCGACCGGAAAAGTGCCGACTTCAAACGGTACGCCATCGATGAAATTGGTGGCAATGGATGAATAATTGGCCTGTGCCAATGAAGGCGCGCGAAAGCCGGTACTGGCAGCGCCCCTCAGGGCAACGCCGGGAGCAAATTCATAACGGCCGGCGACCTTGCCGGTTATGGTCGAGCCGAAATCACTGTAATTTTCAAATCGTCCGGCAACACTCAGGAGAAATTGTTCCGAGACATTGTTCTCAAGATCAAGATACGTGGCAAAATTTGTGCGGCTTTTGTCAGTGGCGTTCCGGGGAGAAAAACCCGGGAAACAAGATGCGCCCACTGGCGCGGGGCTTCCCGCATTAGGCCCGTCCAATACAGGAACACCGCCATTTTTGTAGGAATCCTCCTCACCCGGATCGATTTGATAGTTATCATAGCGAAATTCCGCGCCAATGGCCACATTTAACGGGGCCGCGCTTCCAATATCGACCTGGCGAATCAAATCCAGATTGGTGGTCGCTTGTGCAAATTTGAGGGTGCCGGAATCAAAATGTTGAGCGCTGGCGGTTCCTTCGGAAGCATTATTGGTGTTATCAACGATGAAGTTAAAGGAATTAGAACCGAATGTTTCGCTTAGGTCCCAAGCCCAACTGCCAAGGGTGCCTTTGATACCACCCGCTACCGAGAAATCCTTTAAAATATTGTCCAGGGTTGGTAAAAATCCATCCGGATGCAACGCCCGAACGGTTCTGTTATCAAGGGCGCGGCGATAAAAACAGCCGGTGCTCCCCTTGCGTCGATTGTATCCGGCAAACGCATAAAACTGGGCGCCAGCCGTGCCAATCGGGACTGAGCCGTTTAAGAACAAGGTAATATCGTCATACTCGCCCTGTCCGTAAACGTGATTCAGGCGATTAAAAGTTTCTTCGCGGGGGTCGCCGTCAAAATATTGTTGACGGGGGTCAAGCCCGGCGCGCACGGCCCGCTCGCGATTACGAAATTGCCCGGAAAGATAAAAGGATCCACCGCCGACAGGTACGCCGTACCCCAAATGCAGATTCACCGTTTCACCATCATTGTAGGTTACATCCTGGGGGCCGCCAATATTTCCTTCACCATCCCAACTATAGTTATCTTTATCGGAATTGTCAGCAAAATTCCCCTCGTCCTCCGCATATCCCCGCGTAACACTGCTGGCACGCTGAGAATAGGAAGCCGAAGCGTCAAACCCGACTCTTTCCTTTAAAACGATGTTAATGACCCCGGCGATGGCATCCGAGCCATACTGTGCGGCGGCGCCGTCACGCAGCACTTCGATTTTGGCAATTGCGCCTGCCGGGATGGCGTTCAAATCAACCCCGGTCGAACCCCGCCCAATTGTGCCGTTTACATGAACCAGGGCGCTGGTGTGGCGACGTTTTCCGTTTACCAGTATCAAAACCTGGTCGGGACCCAATCCCCGCAGCGTTGCCGGGCGCATGTGGTCGGAACCGTCTGTAATGGAGGGTTGCGGCGCATTGTAGGAGGGCACCAATTGTTGCAGAATTTGAGTGGTTTGCGATTCGCCGGTCGCACGAATTTCCGCTTCGGTAAATACATCCACCGGTACCGGCGATTCAATAACCGTGCGGTCTGTCCGGCGCGATCCGATTACCGCAACGGCGTCTAAACCCAACACGTCCTGATCCAGGGAAAAATCAACCGTAACGGTTTGGCCCGCGGCAACGGTGACAGACTGCTTGATCTGTTTATAGCCCACAAATTGTACGCTAACGGTGTAAGTTCCCGGTTTAATATTCAGAAAATAATCGCCATCAACCTGGGTTGCGGTTCCCTGGTAGGAGCCTTCCACGACGATGTTTACGCCGGGCAGGGCAGCCCCTGTTTTTGAATCTGTGACCACGCCGCGAATGGTGCCATTTTCCTGCGCCGCTGCCGGCAAGCTAAACAGCGATAAAACAAGGGTTACTAATAAAAATAAACCGTTCCGGGTACGCCTGGTAAATTTACCGGTAAAAATTTGTAAAAAATAATCCATAATGCCTCCTCGGTATTGATTAGTGAATAATGAATGAATTTACAGGACCTCCTGTTTTTTACGATAAAGATACTATTTTTTGAGAAATTAATCAAATTTATCTGCCCGGTTTTCAAAAAAAATCGTTACTATTCAGCCCACATCTTGCCCCGGACGGCCGGGGCAGGCTGTGGTGTGAATAGTTACAAAAATTCAGTACCGGACACAGTTTAATAAATCACCACTAACGGGGTTGGTTTGGACTGGTTGATCGAGATTTGCCATAAATATTGCACCCCTGACGGGGTTTTCCGTATCGAAATTTTCTAATAAACCGCCGGGCGGTGATATCTTTATCGCCATATCGCGCCCTAACAAAAAGAGACGTTGTGGGAGTGACATATTACCGATCTTTTTGAAAATATGTCCGGTACTGAAACCGCTTTTTTAAACGATGAAATAAAAATAGGAAATCGACACGTACAAAATGGCGGAAATGATCGCGGCTAAAAGCGCCATGGGCAATTGAGTGAGCACGTGATCCATTAAATCCGAGCCGCAGGCCATTGCCGAAAGAATGGTGGTATCGGAAATGGGCGAGCATTGGTCGCCGAACACGGAACCGCCCAAAATCGCGGCAAAATTGAGCGTAAAATAAAAAGGATCGGGACTAATGGTGTAGGCCAGCGGCAGTGCGATGGGATACATCACCGCATAAGTTCCCCAGGATGAGCCGATGGAAAACGAGACAAACATGCAAATAAACATCAGCATTCCCGGGAGCAGGTACGGCACATCGACCAACAGTTCCGCGCTCAAATCGATGATGTAATTTGATGTCCCCAACGATTCCGAAACGCTGCCGAGCGTCACCGCCAATCCCAGGATGATTGCGCCGACGGTCACGCCTTTGATACCGTCGATCAGACCGTCGAACACATCTTCCAAGGACATCCCCCGCAAACGCGAGGCGATCATCGCGGCAATGACCGAGAGGCCAAAGGCTTCGAAGATCATCGGCGAACCGGCAAGCAGCCAGGGAATGATCGAAAATCCCAGGAGAACGCCGATGGGGATCAAAAAATCGAGCAGCGACGGCTGATAGTCGTCGGGCACGTTCGTGGTGCTCAATTCTTTCGCCAGCATCGGCTGCGCGCCGTCCGCGTCCAGCTTGCCGGAAGCTTTGACCCGCTCAATGGCGGCGCGCATTCGTTTGCCCATGTACGGCATTTTATCCATCGCGAAAAGCAGCGTGAAAAGGACTGCGAACCAGGCGTAAAAATTGAAGGGAATCGCTTTAAAAAACCAGCTCAACGCAGCTGCCTGATCAGGAATAATGCCGGAAAGCGATTCTAAAAAAATCAGCCCGGCGATGTAGGCCGGCCAGGCGTTAAAGGGAATCAGCGTGGCAACCGGCGAAGCGGTGGAATCGACAATGTAAGATAGTTCTTCGTGGGAAACGCCTTCGCGATCCGCGACCGGCTTCACGGTCGTGCCCGTCAAAACCGTGCTGATGGTGCCGCCCTGGTGGAAAATCACGCCCATGATCCAGGTAAAAACCTTCGCGGATCGCCGCGATTTTACAAAGCGTTCCGCGACAAAATTGGCAAAATATTGCGCGCCGCCGTTTTTGTTCCACATCCCGATCAGCCCGCCCAACGCCCACAGGTAAACCAGCAAAATCTGCGCATACTTGGTGCTGCCCAGGCTGGGAATCAAATAGGCGTTAATAATATTGTATTGTGCCGAGATCAACCCGCCCAACACAACGCCGATGAACAATGCCAAAATGACATTCCGGGTAAAAAAACAAATGAATAGCGTCACCAATGCGGGGACCAGCGAGAAAAATCCGTAATGTTTTTGGGTCTCGAGCAAGGCTTTGTGATCAGCAGCGGCGCCAAACCAAATTGATGCGCCAATCAAAACAAGGATCGTTATCCAGGGCAGCTTGTGAATAACTTTTTGCATAATCGCCTACGTGTGTTAGTTAAAAGTCAGACAACTCAATTGCTGTCCGATGCATAAGGAATTGAATTGGATGAACTTACTACAATCCAATGAAAAAACAAATAGGCGTCGGGAGAAAAATAAAATTTTTCGTGGGCGACCGTAAACGCGGTGATTTACTGAAGCAGTTGATCCAGGCGTTTCCCAAAAAGGTCTCGCCACCGGCGTTGGATAAAGCGATGCCCGCCCACCGGCAGATCGCCTAAAAAATCGGATGGCGCGCCGATAAAATCATACGATTCGCCAAATGCCGCGGGGGCTTTTTGATAGGGTTGTAAATATTCAAAATCGATGACTTGCAGCTTGCCGGCCGCGGTAAACAGCAAGTTATCCGGCTTGAAATCCAAATGCGCAAATCCTTCCTCAAACAAAAATTTCAGAAAACGGGCGATTTCCGGCAGATTTTTCCGGATCAAATTTTTGCGTTGTTGCGCATCTCGAATTTCTTCAACAAACGGCAGGACGACATAATTTTTCCCGGCGTCGAGCAGGGATGGAATCAGCGCGCTTTTTTGGCTCAATTCGCCGCCGGCAAAAATTTCTCGCTGCAGAAACCGCTCGCGACCGGTTTTATAAGTTTTTTTGATCGCTTTTTGCCCCCGCCATTCGATGAGTTCCACCTTTGCCCGGCGTTTTTCCCTGCTCAAATCCTTCAGCACTGTCTCGCGGGTTTGATAATCGTCAACGATTTGCCGGATAGTTGAGTAGATTTGATCGCGCAATTCCGGGCAAATGACGCCGATGTATTCCCCGACTTCCCGCGCATCGTCGCAACTGTGCAAAAAATTGGTTTGTCGGTGTATCGGCAGGCGGCGGTTTACAAAATCACGCAGGATTTTTTTGGCGAAATGTACCCGTTGATTGCTCAAAAACGGCTGCCTTGCCGCCAACACGCCGCTTGGTTTTACAGGATGTTGATCCACCGCGACAATCATCATCGCCGGCCGGCCGCCGCCAACCGGGTACGGTCCCCTGCCCCAATTTCCGCCGCGCAATTCCCGGCTTGCGCGTGCTTTTTGGGTGTCGCTTAATTCAAGCTTGAACACAAGTTCAAAACCGTGCCGCTCCAATGTTTTCTCAACAAAATCGACCAAACCTTTCGTAATTGCCCATTCGCGGATTAAAAAAATCGTTACGCCTGGGGTCGCTTGTGGGGCGTGTGAGGCCGTCGAAAAAAATGTTTGTTTCGGATATAAATTCATCAGCCAATTGCTGCGTTCAACGCCCAATTTTCGCGTCACATCCACCCCCGGGGCAAACCGGAGCGATCTGAGAAACTCATGCAAACCCGCCAAAGACAGTTCGACGTCGATGTTGTTTTTAACAACCAAATCCCGCAATATTGCATTGTAATTATGATCGCATAATTTTTCATCCACACTCCCAACCTTCCCCGTTTCGCTCTTCACCCCTCGCCCTTCG
>CAYVDX010000043.1:4461-12149 GCA_964450485.1 uncultured Calditrichaceae bacterium | reverse complement strand
TTGGCTTCGCTGCTCAATTTTTGCGAAATCTCGGCAAGATAATTTTGCACTGCCACCGAGGTGGGAATGGCATTCCCCAGATGATAGCTTTCCAGCAAACGATTGAGTTGCCTTAATTGATCTCGTTTGCCGCGCTCGGTCAGCCCAATTGTCAAAATTGCCTCATTAATACGCCTGAGCGCTTCTTTATTTAGCAAACTCTCAGATGATTGACTATTCAGTAAGGCCCGCTTGAACACATCCAGTTTTGCCTCGGCTTCCTCAAGGCTAACCTTATAGGTTTTGATTTGATCATTATTAAATTGCATGGCGCTTTGCACGCTAACCAACTCACGGTGCAAAAATTCTTCAGTAAAAATATCGTTCAATGTTTTGACTATCTCATACGCTTTTTCAGCCGTATTTGCCAGCGCCTTGATTTCAACATTGCTTTCCCCAAACACCCTTACGGAAACATTTTCGCGAAGCTCTTTCAATAAGAGATATTCTACAAAATCCTGCACGGATTTATCCGGTTGTTGCTCGTGCATTGCCTTTGCCAGCGCAATAATCTTGGGATCCTGATCTAATTTTACTTCGCGAATTAAACGCACCAGGAATTCCGTGCTCAAAATCTGGTTTCTCAGGCTGAGATAGCGTTGATGATCGGTAACTTCAGGCAAAATCCGGTTCAACTGCTTTGGCATTCGATTGGGTTGAATCTGCACAACGCTTACGGATTCATAGACTGGCTTGCGCGTCAAAATAAATAGCGCCCCGGCGGTAAGCAGCACTACAAACGGCACTAAAAAATACCATTTTCTGCGCAAGAAAATTTTAATATAATCCCGCCATTCAAAATTGTATTTAGCGTCTAAAATATTCATCGAGTTATCAACACGATTACGGATGTGATAGTGGTTGTGATTAACGCGGTAATGATTGTAGATGCGACCTGCGAAAGCTCGCGACGGTGCGGAATGTAAATCGTGCTGCCTTTACGTATAATTGGAATTGCCTTAAATTTATCATTCATCATGTAGTTTTCTAAATTAATATCAACCACCCGGGTCTTGCCATTCTCAATAACCACGTAGCGGGCTTTTTTAATATTCGCATCACTTGTGGGGCCGCCGGCGCGGCCAATGGCTTCCAACAAATTCATCCCCTGTTCAAATTGATGCGCGCCCGGAGAGCCTACCGCCCCGACGACATAAAATTCTTCTTTTACAACCAATGGAGACGTCACAATGCCCTGTTCTGTGGTACCATTAATATTAATGGTGTCTCCCGGTTTAATTTCGGGCAATTCTCCAAGTTTTCCGTTTTTTAAAGCCGCTGCAAGATTCACCACAAGCACCTGACCGCGACCATCGCCCCGGACAATGGTTACCTTATCTAATACCGCGGTGGCCTGTGGACCGCCGGCTTCCAAAATTATATCCCAAAGCCCGGGGATCTTTTCAAACGAATATTTTCCCGGTTGAGCAACCTGCCCGGTGACAAAAACCTTGTTTTGACCGTATTCATCAATCGTAATACCAAGCTGATTAACCAGCTTATTATAAATCGCCATCCGTGAAATAATACGATTACGCAATTCTTCGATGGTCATTCCCGCAACGCTCATTCGCCCCACAATGGGCAACTCGATCACGCCTTCTTTATTCACGGTTGTTTTCGTGTTTAATTTTGGATGTTCCCAAAATGTGATTGTTAATTGATCATCAACTTGAAGTTTATAAAAACTGCTTTGAGCAAATAAAAAATTAAAGCTCCCCAAAAACGTCATACTTAAACATATAATAAAGAACCACTTGAAACTTATTGAAGAAAATTTAAAATCGCGCGTTCGATTACATTCCATGTAAATTTTCCTTGCCCTTCTTATTTAAAATCGGTCGTAAATGTTTCTTTTCAACATTTACGGAAACTGTTTTTCCAACGGATTTAATCATTACTAACAAGTGCTTTTCACCACCATTTTCAATTGCAATACCCCGCACCCCCCTTAATTCTCCTGAAACAACCCGGACCCAATCCCCTTTTTCCACAGAAAAATACGGGTGTAACAAAAATTGATAGCCAGCTTCTAAAATTCGACGAAGCGATCTAATATGCTCATCAGGAATCACTGCCGGCTTTCCATTAAAACTGACAATACGCACCACACCGCTTACCCTTTGGACCGTTGCAACATTTTCCAAGCAAATTTTCGTGAAGAGATAAGAGGGAAATAAGGGTTTAGACATTACTTTTTTGCGATCGCTCCACTGTCGCAATACATTCCTTAAAGGGATATATGCTTCGATTTGAAGATTTTGCAATGCTTTCTGAACCTTCTTTTCGCATTGAGGCCGGGTATATACCGCGTACCATTGTTGATCTTCTGTAAAAACATTATCTTGAATCAACATTATCAAAGATACACTTTAAGTATCACAGAGACCGCCATGCCCGTAAATTTCAACTTTCAGGCATAGCTTCGCCCCGTCAGTCCCATTCGAGCTTTGCGAAATAGCTTACAGATGGCACGGCGAGGCATGTCTTTTGAGCGGGTGTTAACTACTTTTGCCAAGTGGGAAGCGCCGCTTACCCCAATCCCTACTTTAAAATCGCTTAATAGTACAACTTTTCGTTATTGTAACACCCTTTGCATAAACAGGGCGCTAATCTATTCTTAACATCGGTATAAATCTATTGATAAGAACAACTTACACGAAAGCCTGAAATTAAGCCGCGTAAGCAAAAAACAAAATAGCAGTAAAAGCTTTTTGTTTGTCAAAAATTTACGACGTTAGACACAAAAACTTAACCCTGATGTCAATTTTAACCTTAATTAATCACCGAGGAAGTGCTACACTAACGCCCTACACTTCAGTCACGAATCGACAAAATTTATTCTACATGGTAAAGAACGCTCCAAGAATTGTCACAAACAAGCTCGATTAATCCCTTCAGGCGGATTGGCGCTTTTTCACATTCAAAAACCGATTACCGGAAAGCAACGCCCTTTCCGGATTAACCCCGGATTTCAAAGTTGTTGATGAAAGCGCTTTTATCAATTCCGTCACGCTATTCGTCTGTTTTTCAATAGCTTCAACAACTCGTTTTAATTCATTTTCACGCAAGTTTTCTGTTTCATTATCAAATAAAATTGGATTTTGAAAACGATTTGAATAAATAAATACCCAACAACTGAAAATTACTAAAATAATACTTAGTGAGACAAACCACCATTCCTGCCACAGCATTAGCTCAGTTCCAATGGCAATATACACAATTGGGTGCATTGCGATAACAAAACGAAAAAGCAGAGATTCTCCTCTTGATCGCCAGTGTTCACCGGCATATTTGCTAAACGCCCAGGGAAAATTTCCAACCATTGTGGCAGTGCGTTTATCACGAATTCGCCGTGTATTTTTCAACGCGTCTGTCAAATATAATTTGACACGGCTGAACACCGCGATTGTGAAAATAATGGCAGCACAGAGTGCTCTGTAAATCGGCGCAGAAAATTTGTGAATCAACCGGGCGTCGAAGAAATCGAATCCGTTAAAAAAACAGGCGGCGACAAAAAATGTGAGCACTAAAGATATACCCAACAATCGACGGGCACTTTTAAGCTCGGCGATGATGGCATGGGGATTTGCATCAAATAAAGTATCACCGCTGGCACGCGGCGACATTAATGCAGCGGAATCGGTTCCCGGGCACCAAATACCATTCAGTCCGACTTTTGCCCCGGTAATTTTTCGCTGCCTCAAGGTAGCCGCATCAATGGTGGATTTGCTCAATAAAACGTTCGACAGGTTGCTTTCGCTCAAATTCGCCTTGCGCAAATCAGCGTCGCGTAAATCAGAATTACTAAAATTTGACCGGGCTAAACAGGCGTTATTAAAATTTACCGCACGCAGGTTTGCTGATGAAAAATCGCATCCGCGGGCTTTCACTTTGCTTAAATCCGCCCCTTGAAAATTAACGCCATGGCAATGAGCTTTACTCAGGTTGGCTTCCCGAAGGTCTGATGCCGCCAGGTTTACCAGGCTCAGGTTCGCTTTAGCTAAATTTGCTTCCCGAAGATCTGCCTGACTGAGATCGCTATCGATAAAATCGAGTCCGCGCAGATCAGCGCCTCGCAAAAAAGCCTGTCGCAAATCAGCGCCGGTAATATTTTCCGCATGGCTCAATTTAGCGTTTCTTAAAAATGCACTTCGCAAATCAGCGTGTAAAAAATTACAAAAATGAAAATCCGCCCCGATGAAAAAGGCTCCATGCAAATTCGCATTTTGAAAATTCGCGCCACTAAGTCGCGCATTGCTAAAGTCAGCTTGATAACAGTCTGATTCACTTAAATCCGCTTCTATGATGATTGAATTTGTGAGGTTTGCCTGGCTGAGATTTGCCTGCCGCAAATCGGCTAAAGACAAATTGGCGTCCAACAAAAAAGCATCATGAAAATTCGCGCGAACAAGTTTTGCTTTTTGTAAATTAGCCGATTTCAAAAAAGCTTTTGTAAAAATAACGCCGGAAAGATCAAGGGTTGAAAAATCGATGGCTCTTAGGAAGGCATTCGAGAAATTTGAGCCGTGCAGCCGGGAATGTCGCAAATTAACACGGACAAAAAATGCACCCCTAAATTTTGCCGTGATAAGCCGGGCATTGATCAGGCTTGTTCTGTCTAACTGAGCATTTTCGAGATTGGCTTCACTTAAATCTACATTATTAAAATTGGCTAAATCGAGACGTGCATTTGATAAATTTGCCCCGCTTAGTGTTGCGCCACGTGCATCGGCGCCGTGAAAACTCGCCTCCTTGAGATCTGAGTTTCTAAAATTTGCACCACGCAGAAAAGATTGGCTAAAATTATATTTGGATAATTTCAGGAAGCTTAAATCCGCGCCGCGCAGATCAGGGGAAATTGACGAAAATTTTTTTCGCCAGTGATTCCAGTCGCTAACACCTCTTTTGAGGATACTCAAATGCTCAGTGTTTGCCATAGATACTCTCTTTCCTTCCCTGGAAAATGCACAAATTCTTTCAACCTGTGTATTTCGGCCCTCATTCCATGAGGATATGCGAATGATAATATTTTAAATATTTAACGCTGTGAAGTTTTTCACAGAATCCCGATTAATATTTTTTAGCATTCTCACCTTGAACCTATAGCACACCACGTATGTGGCAAAGTTTCTTGAACAATTTACAATTTTTTTCATGGATTCCCAAAAAAATATCTCTTTTTTGGATAAAAATGCAATCTTTTTTTGATGGCGGCTTTTAAAACAACTATCCTGCGCCATAAAAAGGGGAATCTATCCACCATAATAGTGGATTTTTCTAAAAATCAAACAAAATTGAACGATAATCATAACGGTTGCAGATGGGCAACAAATGATGGAATAAAAATCCTTGTCTGGCGCTTACCCTAATAATCCCACCAAAAAAACATTATCGCCAGACAAGGTTTCTTTTTTAAAAGCACATCATCGCGCTACTTTTTTAAGTTCGTTAATTGTTTCAATTTTTGCAGCACTTCGGCCGCATGTCCCCTTGCCTTTACTTTTGGCCAAATATGTTTGACGATCCCGTTCCCATCAATCAGGACTGTTGATCTTTGAACGCCCATGTATTTTCTGCCATACATGGATTTTTCCTGCCATGCGCCATATTTTTCGATCATTTCATGGGTCGGATCGCTTAACAAAAGCACTTTTAAACCTTGCTTTTCTATAAATTTGACATGGCTTTTACAACTATCCGGACTCACGCCGAGCACAACGGCATTCAGCTTTTTAAAATTATCGATTGCCGCGGTAAATTCTAACGCCTCAACAGTACAGCCGGATGTGTTATCCTTGGGGTAGAAATATAAAACAACCCATTTTCCGCGAAAATCCTCCAACTTGACAGGCGTATCTCCGGCGTCCGGCAGCGTAAAAGATGGCGCCGGGCGACCTGTTTCGGGCAGTTTTGACATCCGCTTCTCCTTTTTAAAATCAATTTTTTATGAAATCCTGTTTTGGAATTTCTGATAATAGCGTATATTTGAGCAACCACTTGAGAATTTACAGATAACCGTTTGAAAAGTGCAACGCTGAATTTCAAAAGTACATTTAACATTCTATTATGACCCGTTCGCCATGTACCATTTCAAAATTTACGGAAACAATCAACTGCTTTCGCGTCCCAAAATCGCAATCCATGCCTCGCGAGAAACACCTGCCCGGTTGTCATTGCCCGCCCAAAAGCTGTTTAAAATATTGCTAAAAATGGAATTGACCATCGGCGGCGGCTGGCATTCGCCTTTGGAAAAACAGCTTTTGAAATTATTTCAACCGGATACACGGGCGGATTTGTTGATGTTCATCGCAAAAAAATTTGAGAATTTTCGTTTACCTTTCCACTTAAAATGGGCATACGACCGGGAGAAAATCGCTATCCTTGAACCGGCGATTGAGCAAGTCCGTATCTCACGAATTACGGTGGGGTTGCGCGACAGACTCATCGATGATCTCATCGACCGGCATTTATTTTTATACATTCACCCCGACGGCAAGCTGGCAAAACGCTTTCAGAAAATGCGGGAGCGGCAAAAGATTATTTACGTGATGGATCACCCTGAAAACCGCGAATTTATTGTGCCCGGCGTTCGTCTCATCGATAACGAAACCGCAAGTGATATCCTCGCAAATTAAACGAATGCCACAGCGACAATTACCGCTCGATTTTTAGTTTACCGGATTTATCAAAACGGAGCTTTGTGTTTCCCAAAAGCGGCAGTGTCGATCCAAAATCGACATCGCCGTCAAAATTATAGTTTAGCGCCTCGCCGCCCTTGATGATATTAAAAAGTCCCGTTCCCATTTCCAAAAAATTCAGGGAAATCGGGAGTTTTAAGGTTGCTTTTCCTTTTTCGCTCACATTCAGCAGCCGGTCCGCCTTGCCGGTTCCCCAGGAACGGCCGTTGACATTGAACGCGTAAGCCAGATCGTTCAAATTTATGCCAAACACATTGGGATTATCAATGTTGATATTCAATTCTAAATCCGCACCGCTGAAATTTAGTTTGCCTAATTTTAATGATCCAATACTGATTTTCGGCAGCTTTAAATTGGGAAGACTGCCGGATTTATTCACCGGAACCCGCACACTGCCCAAAACCGGCACATCGAAGGCAAACCCGGCGTTTAATTGGTAAGCAGTACTATCCTTTCCGATAAGCCCGGTAAACGTTTTGTATAAATCGGCGAATTTCAAGGTAAGCGGCAACTGAACCGTTTTCTGACCATTCGCGGCAATTTCCAACCCATTGTCATTGACGCCGCTGAGAAATGAGTTGCCGTTAATTTGCATATCGTAATCAAAATTATTAAGCTTGATTCCGAGGCTGTTGGGATTACGCACATCGATATCGAAAAGGAGATTGATCGCATCAAATGAGAGTCCCGCGATGCTGACGTTTCGCACTTTTGCTTCGGGTTTTTGCATTTTTGCCAATTGATTGATCGTGCTGCATCCCGAAAACAAAATCATCAGCAACATTACCAGCCCAACGGGCGTCGAAGGTCTTAAATAATCTTTTTGCTTCATTTTTTTCTCCAAGTGATTTTATATGTTTGCGATTATTTTTCAAAAAATAATAGTCATTTTTTGACCGATCATCAACTATTTATTTGTTTCGATATTAATGTTGCTTTTTCATAAAT
>CAYVDX010000043.1:2206-4451 GCA_964450485.1 uncultured Calditrichaceae bacterium | reverse complement strand
TCTTTGTATCTGACAATAAAACAATTATCTTAAGCGTTTATTTTTCAAACATTAACCACAAAATTATCTCATCAGGTGTGAGGGGAATTACCCATGGGCAAAAATATTTACGAGGGCGTATTAGAAATAATGGACGGCGGGAACGGTTTTCTGCGCGATCCGGCAAAAAATTTTCAGGTGCAACACGGCGATCCGTATGTTCCGGCAAAATTGATCCGCGACCTGGCCCTTCGGGAAGGACAACTGCTGACTGTTAAATTGGGCAATGCGCCAAACTCAAAGCAGAGCAAACCGGTATCTGAAATCTTAAAAATCAATGGGTTATCGCTGAAAAAATACGAAACTGTGCAAGATTACAAATCCGCGGTTGTCATTGATCCCGAAGAAAAACTGACCATGCGCTTAGATGAAAAAGATCGCACCGGCCGCTTCCTCGATCTGTTCACGCCCATTGGCAAAGGGCAACGCGGCATGATTATTTCTCCCCCGAAAGCCGGGAAAACAACCATTTTGAAACACATCGCCAACGCGGTATTGCAAAATCACCCGGAGATGGAAGTCATCATGCTTTTGATTGACGAACGACCGGAGGAAGTCACGGATTTCCGGCGGGCGTTGCCCGATGCCAAAGTGTTTTATTCATCATCCGATCAGGATGTGGAAAACCACATTCGCATCACAACGCTGACCATGAACATGGCCACACGCATCGCGGAAAGCGGCGGCGACGCCATCGTGCTCATCGACTCGCTGACCCGAATGGGGCGCGCGTTTAACAAAGACGCTGAATCCGGCGGCAAAACACTTTCCGGGGGATTGGCCACCAATGCGCTGGAATTGCCACGCCGCTTTTTCGGCGCGGCCAGGAACCTCGAAGGCAGCGGTTCCCTGACCATCATGGCCACAATTTTAGTGGAAACCGGCAGCCGCATGGATGAAGTAATTTTCCAGGAATTTAAAGGCACCGGCAACCTCGACTTGGTGCTCTCCCGCGATTGCGCAGACCGGCGTTTGTTTCCCGCCGTCAATGTAACGGAATCCGGCACGCGAAAAGAGCACAAACTCCTCTCGCTCGAAGAACAGGATGACGCCAACTATATTCGCCGCAAAATAGCCGGGATGAAGCCGGTACCGGCGTTGGAGCGTTTGCTGGAAAATATGTAACGCATACGCACGACCCATCCGGAGCGCCGACTTCAGGCCGCCAAATCAATTCCTAAAAATCATCATCCATCGCTTCCGAGATGACTAAACGCCGGTATTCCGGAAATTTTTTAAACTGCCGAACCAAAGACTCCCTGCCGATCTTCGAATACATTTCAATAAAACTGGAGAATGGATATTCTTTCAAATCATCAACGTAATTATGCTTCACAGGATTCCAAAGCAAATAATTTAATCGCACAAAATAGTCTTTTTCATTCCGCGGACAATAATCCCAAAAGCTATACCAAACAGGCTTTCCACACCCGATTTTTTGATAAATGTCCAGCGAGGTTGCACCATGAATTCCCTGCATTATCTTAGCTAAGTCCTTACCAGCATTGCTTTTACCCAACAGATAATAATGATTGTCAAGAATGACCCATTGGTGCAACTCCCAGCCAAATTTTTTAAAATAGTGTTCAATTCTTTCAAGTAAAGACCAGTTTAATTCCGATGCCTTGAGTAAGCGGCGTTTCTGATAGATTGCTCAAGTGATAAAATATGGCGTTTTATCACGGTATAAATGAGCGGGTCGATGAGGATTTCGTTTTAACATCGTCGAAAAGGAGGTGGTAATTTTTTAATGCGGAGGCGGACTGAAGTCCGCACTCCGGGTTATTTTTTTGGGAGGAGGGGGGAGCGGACTGAAGTCCGCACTCCGGGATTACTTTCTTTTCTTGTATTTTTTTGGAATCGTGAACGGATCGTTGCCCACATTTTCGACGCCGTATTTATCCGTTCGGGTGTAATACGCGATGGTCGGCTGCTCTCCGGCGGGCTTTTTCTTTTTCTTCCCAAACAGCTTTTTCTTGAACATGCCGCCCAGAGCGCCTTTGACATCCGTTGGGTTCGATTCATTTTCCGTTTGCGCCATGCCTTCCGGCTTCTTGCGTTTGTTGAACATTTTGCCGTTGATTTCCACCGGAAAACCTTTGAGCTTTTTCATCTCTTCCACCCATTCCGGGTTCCGCGCGTCGGGGCCGTGAGCGCCGGATCCATTTTTATTCAACTGCCCGAAAACCTTCAGCCAATTCAATCC
>CAYVDX010000043.1:0-2196 GCA_964450485.1 uncultured Calditrichaceae bacterium | reverse complement strand
CATGGCTTCCCGCTGCATTTCCTCAACCTCAATGCCCATTGCCCCAAGCTGATTTTTGGCAAATTCCTGCTCGATTTTCATGGCGTTTTTGATCTCATCCGTGTAAGGCGTGGTCCAAACAAGCGTATAAAGACTGTCCGTCCCTTTTTCCTCCGTCACCTTATTTCGCCATTCCATCACCCACAGGATGCTGTATTTATTTGCGTTAAAATCGCCCACGGTTTTGCTTTCGCCGTGATCCGTGACTTTAAAAACGGTGCGAATAATTTCGATGTCGCTTTCCGTTTTTTGAGGTTCCTCCGTCGCCATATCCCCGGTTTCTTCCGGCTCGCCCATATCCTTGCCCGGCGTCATGCCGCTCAAATCCATTTCCTTGATCTCATCGATCCAATAGCGTTTCTTTTTGTGATCCAAATGCACAATGCGCTTTTGCAGCGGCTGATCAATGCGTCCCATGTCCCCGGATTTCAAAATCAGCCTGGCAATCGTGCCTTTGAGAAACCCCTTGCCTTTGAATTTTGTTTTCTCATCGGAACGCTTCTGTTCAGCGGTGATAAAATCCCGTTCGCTCACGGTGTAGTTGCCAAAACCGGCAAACTCTACTTTACTGCTCGTCTTTTTGATGACGCCCTGCTGCGCGAACGAAATGCTCACGAAAAAAAGGGCAATCATCAATGCGTTTGTAAATAATTTCATCATAATATCTCCTCATTAGGTTTGGTGATGGAATTTAGAAACGATGCGTACTCATTTGCTGTGACTGCTGATAAAAAATCACTTTCAAATAATCGATTAAACAAATATATTTTGCGATGAATCCGATACAAAGCATTTTTTATAAATTTAGATAAAACAGCAGGTTGATCAAATTGAAAATTCTCCACACCGCCGATTGGCACCTGGGCAAGCGGCTCGACCGTTTTTCCCGGCTGAATGAGCAGCGCAACGTGCTCGCGGAAATTTGCGAAATTGCCGACGCGGAAAACGTTGACGCCGTGTTGATTGCCGGGGATTTGTACGACACGGCTAATCCGCCCCACGAGGCGGAGGACTTGTTTTTTCAAACCCTCTCGCGGCTGGCCAATGGCGGAAAGCGGGCCGTGATCGCCATTGCCGGGAACCACGATTCGCCGGGGAAAATTGAAAATCCCGATCCGTTGGCGCGGGCCAGCGGCATTGTTTTGGCCGGATTCCCGGACAGCCGCGTTCGTCCCTTCACACTAAAAAGCGGTTTGGCGGTGACGCGATCGGAGGCTGGTTTTATTGAACTTAGCCTGCCTGAAAAGAACGCGCCGCTGCGCCTGCTGCTCACGCCCTATGCCAATGCGGTGCGATTCAAAACCTTATTAGCGGAAGAAGAAGCCGGGCAATCCATGAGCGATTTATTAGGCATGCGCTGGCAACAAATCGCCGATCAATATTGCGACAACAGCGGCGTGAACCTGCTGATGGCGCATCTTTTTATGATGAAACGCGGCGGCGAAACGCCCGAGGAGCCGGACGACGAAAAATCCATTTTACACATCGGCGGGGCGGAAGCGGTTTTCTCGGAAATCATTCCCAAACAGATTCAATACGCGGCGTTGGGGCATTTGCATCGCAAACAAATCATTGACAAAACGCCCTGTCCGACGGTTTACAGCAGCAGCCCGCTGGCGTACAGCATGAGCGAGGCGGATCAGGATAAATATGTGATGATCATCGAGGCGACGCCGGGGAAGGCGGTAAAATACCGGGACATTCGCCTGAACAGCGGGCGGCGATTGCTGCGCCAAACCTTTGATGATGTGGAAAAAGCGCTCAATTGGCTGGCGGAAAACCCCGACGCGATTGTCGAGCTGACCATGATTACCGAAAATTTCCTGACCGCCGAGGAAAACCGCCGCCTGCGCGAGGCCCACGAGGCGCTGCTGGCAGTAATTCCCCGGGTAAAAAACCAATCCCCGGATTCACCGGAAAACGCAGTGATTGATTTATCCAAAAATATGGACGAATTATTTACGGATTATTTCCGGGCCTATCACGGCGGGGCCGAACCCAATGCGGAACTGATGGCTTTGTTCCGAGAAATTATTGCGGGAAAGGATGACGGGTGAAGGGCGACGGGCGACGGGCGACGGGCGAAAATACATACGTCCGAATTTCACAGTAGAGACGGATTGCATCCGGCTAAGGGCAAAACGGTTCAGCCAGTTC
>CAYVDX010000042.1:0-12192 GCA_964450485.1 uncultured Calditrichaceae bacterium | reverse complement strand
GCGCAATTTCATGCCGTAATCCGATTTATAGATCGTTCCGTCCGGTTTTTTATCGAATTCGATCAGCTTTGCCACGTCGGCCAGCAGCGCCCCGGCGATGAGAAAATCGCGGTTTACCACTGTTTTGCGCGGACCGTGCGCTTCGGTCAGGATTTGGTCGCAGGCAATGCACATCCGGCAAACCGTTCGCACGTGATCCAAAAAGCAAATGCCCACGTTCTCCGCCAACAGCGTAAAGGGAATGGATTTCAGCTCGTCCGCCGTCCAGTTCCGGTAAGCGATGGCTTCCCGCCAGACGTTTATCACTTTTTCCTTCAGCGACGCATCGCCAATCTCATCGATTTCCGGCAGTAAATCTAAAACTTCCGCCTTTGTCATTACTATTCTCCGTTTTGGTTATTTGTTTGGAATTTCGCCGAATCACAAAAACTCTTCAACACAATAGCACTTCAACACTGTCGCACTTAAACACTTATTCCCCCGGCACCGCTCTTTCCGCCGGTCCATCATACCCATGATCCACCGGATCAATTTTGCGCATCGGCCGCTGGCGGGTTTTCTCCTCGATGATGTGGGCGACCAGTCCCGGCAGACGGGCGATCATAAAAAAGGCGTTGGCCAGTTGCGGATCAAAATCCATTTCGCACAACACCGCGCCGATGGCGCCGTCCACATTGATGGGCAGTTTTCGCCCGGTGATTTCATGCAGCTTTTGTTCAATCGCTTTGGCAATGGTGATAAAACGCCCGGAGATGCCATATTCATCGGCCAGTTCAAAAAGCCGTTGGGTGCGCGGATCATTGGTGTGCAGGCGATGGCCGAATCCCGAGAGCTTTTTCTTTTGGGCCTTATAATCGCGCACGATTTTTTCCGCGGCCGCCGCGACGTCCAGGTTTTCCTTCGCCATCAGCCGGTTTGTCTCGTGCAGAATTTTCATGCAATCCTCAATCGCGCCGCCGTGAAATTTGGAAATGGACAAAATACCGGCGGCCACCGCGGCGTTCAAGGGCGCGCCGGTCGAAGCCACGGTCAGCGCGCTCAACACCGACGGCGGCGTGGCCCCGTGATCCACCGAGGAGGTTAAAATTACCTCGATCATTTTGCCCGCTTTTTCAGAGGGCAGTTCCCCTTTAAACAACAAATAGACCATTTGCCCGAAGCTCACCCGGCCCATTAATTCATAAATGGGATAGCCGCGC
Source organism: uncultured Calditrichaceae bacterium (assembly GCA_964450485.1). Taxonomy (GTDB): domain Bacteria; phylum Calditrichota; class Calditrichia; order RBG-13-44-9; family J075; genus JACKAQ01. The sequence continues at coordinate 10,993 of CAYVDX010000042.1, read as the reverse complement.
ACCAGCAGTTTGTTTGGCTCGACTTTCGTGATGGCGGTTTTCCAATGCAGGTCGCCCATGGCTTTCTCCTTTTAAGATAAAGATTTCAACACCTTCAGCGTCACTTCCGGAATGTCGTTAAAATTCTCCACGACGTGTGCGCCCACTTCCCGGAGCCGCCGCACCTTGCCGTCCCAGGTGCCGGTATTGCCCTCGATGATGGCCCCGGCGTGGGAAAAACGGGTGCCCTTTTTCGCGCCGCGTCCGCCGATGTAGGCAATCAGCGGCTTGGTAAATTCTCTGTTTTCAATGAGATCCGCGACCGTCTCCTCCTGCGAGGTGCCGATCTCGCCGAACATCACCACGGCTTTTGTCTGGGGGTCGGCTTCAAAACGCTTGACGATTTCCGGGTGCGGCAGCCCCACCACCGCGTCGCCGCCGACGTGCACGATAGAGGAAAGTCCGATCCCGTTTTGCGACAAATAATACGCCAGCGAAGAGGTCATCCCCCCGGAACGGGAAGTGACGCCGACATTGCCGGGCTTAAACCAGGCTCGCGCCGATTTAGCCCGCCCGCCCATCATGCCCAGCACCGCCTTTCCGGGACTGAGCATTCCCAAAGTATTGGGTCCGGTAAAATTCGCGCCGCACAGCTTGGCCTTTCGGGCAATTTCCAGCGCGTCGTAAATGGGCACGCGATCGGGGACCAGCACCAGCAGCTTGACGCCCGCTTCAAAGGCTTCCAACGCGGCGTTTTTCACCAGCGGGGCCGGCACAAACACCACGCTGACGTCGATTTGCCCGACAGTTTCAACGGCTTCTTCAACCGTGTCAAACACCGGAACGCCCAGCACTTCCTGCCCGCCTTTTCCGGGGGTGCAGCCGGCTACCACTTGCGTGCCGTATTCCATCATCAATTTGGCGCGGTTCATCCCTTCCCGCCCGGTGATGCCCTGCACCAACACTTTTTTTGTTTCGTCGATCAGAATGCTCATTTTTACCCCGATTTATCTTTCGTAGGTCGTGATTCGTGATTCGTGATTCGTGATTTTGTGATTTCGTGATTCGTGATTCGTGATTCGTGATTTTGTGATGCGTGATTTTGTGATTTGTGATTTTGTGATTTGTGACTCGTGATTTTGTGATTTTGTGATGCGTGAAAGACTTTTTTACCTTACAAATCACGAATCACGCCCCACGAATCACGCCCCACGCCCCACGAATCACGTCCCACGATTATTTCATTTTCTTCCGGTATTCCGCCAGCCCGGCGACCGGCATTTCCACATAACAGCCCCGGTTGCCGTGAAAATAACACTCCAACTCGCAAGCCAGGCACTCGGTGCATTTGCCTTTGGCGGCTTCCGCTTCGCTGATTGCCAGCACCGGCTTGTTGTCTTTTAGTTTTAAAATTTGCGGCCCGCAGGCGGCGATGCAAACCTGGTTTTCACACTCGGCGCAGCGGGAATGATCAAACAACACCCGCCCGGTCAGCGTTTTAAAACTGTATGGCTCTGCCGCGTCAATTAGGAGATGGCTTGCGGTAAGTTCTTTGCTATCATACCGGATTTCGCGGTTTGCATTTTCCTTCACCAAAACATCCATCCGTTCCGCGCAAAAATCCGCGGAATCGTCTTTTTTGTAACCCTCCACGGGCACGGGCAGGTCCGCGGTGTAGCGGGTCAGAATATCCACCGCCTCGTCTTCCATGTTGCCGCCCAACCGAATCACCGCCGGCACGCTGAGTTTATCTTCCCGGAAGGCTTTGACCAGTCCCCGGGCCGAGTTGACCTGCTCCTGCGAGGCCACGCCGGAGCCGCTGCCAAAATAGCCGTCGATATTTTTTTGCGAGAGCAAAATCCGGGCGGCGCGATACACTTTTGACGCCGGGGGATTGCCGGACGTATCGTTAAAATTGGCAATTTTAAAACCGCGTTTTTGAATGGCGTCCATGGACATCATGGAACCGCCGCCGCCGGCCCCGTGAAACGCCAGGTAACGCTCGCCTTTGTTAAAGCCCTGTTCCAACTGGATAAAATAAAACGTGCCCCGGAAGTCGTTTTTTTCCACGGCGTAGGCGATTTTGTCCAATTCCGTGGGCGGATGACCGAATTCCCGGGCGATTTCGATGCCCAACTCCGGGTGGCGAAATACCGCGTAATCATCCACGGTAATGCGGCAATCCGCGGCTAAAAAATGGCCGGCGCCGGTCATCACGATGGGATTAATCTCCGCCGAGCGCGCTTCGTATTTTTTGGCAACCCGCCAGAGTTTTACCAAAATAGCGGCTAATTTGCTTTGCGTTTTGCCGTGAACGCCGGTTTCCCGCACCAGGTTGCGGGCGTGGTAATCTTTCAATCCTTCCACAACGTCAATCGCGGTTCTGGCAACGCTTTCGGGATATTTTTGGGCAATTTCCTCAATGCCGGAGCCGCCTCTTGAGGAAAAAATCATTTCCGGCGTTTTGGTCGCGTCGTTGATGATGATGCCGCCGTAATATTCCGCCTGAATATCCAGTTTTTTCTCCACCAGCAGCACTTCAACGGGAAAATTGTTGACGGTTTTTCCCAAAAGCGCCGCGGCGATGCGCGATGCTTCCGCCGGCGTTTCGGCAAATTGGATCAAGCCTTTGGCAAAGCGACTGGTTGTCCAGGCCTGCGCCTTGATCACCACCGGCGCATTTAGTTCCCGAACGATCTTTTCCACCGCTTCCGGCGATTCGGCCGGCTGCCCTTCCGGGATGGGAATTCCCGCTGCTTTTAACAATGCTTTTCCCTGGAATTCATGTATGCGCGCCACGTATATTACCCCTGTTATTCGCGTTTAAGACTCTCGTTTCGGCGGAAATATAATATTTTAATTGCTTATTCAAAACAACGAGATTAAATATTTAAAATTAATGGTCGCATTTTGATTAATAGAAGATATGAGGTGAAAATGGCTCAAAATCTCGTTGAAAAAATCGCGCAAATCTACGCCGTGGGTCTGGAGGCGGGACACGTCGTTCGCAGCGGCGATTATCTTTCCATTCGCCCGGCGCACGTGATGACTCACGATAATACCGGGGCGGTGATTCCCAAATTTCGCGGTATCGGGGCAACATCCGCTGCAAATCCACGTCAGCCGGTGTTCACGCTGGATCACAACGTGCAGGACAAGAGCGAGAAAAATTTGCAAAAATACGCCAAAATCGCGGCGTTTGCCGAAGAAATGGGCGTCGATTTTTATCCCGCCGGCCGGGGGATCGGTCACCAAATTATGTGCGAGGAAGGCTACGCCTGGCCGGGCGCGCTGGTGGTTGCCTCGGACAGCCATTCCAATATTTACGGCGGACTGGGCTGCCTGGGCACGCCGGTGGTGCGCACGGACGCCGCCGCGATCTGGGCAACCGGACGCACCTGGTGGCAGGTTCCGCCGGTCGCCAAAGTGGCACTGACCGGGAAACTATCGCCCGGGGTCAGCGGAAAAGACGTGATCATTGCGCTGTGCGGATTTTTTAATCATGACGAAGTGTTGAACCACGCCGTGGAATTTACCGGCGACGGCCTGGCAGCGCTTTCCATCGACGAACGCCTCACGATTGCCAACATGACCACCGAATGGGGCGCGCTGGCCGGCGTTTTTCCCGTTGATGATAAAACCATTGCCTGGCTGCGAAAGCGGCTGAGGTTTCTGCCGGACGATCATCCCCGGATTAACGAAGCGCGGATCGCCGAATTGGAGCGCGCAATGCCCGCCTTGCGCGCCGATAACGATGCCTTTTACGCCGCGGAACTACGGTTGGATCTGGCAACCGTGCAGCCATACATTTCCGGGCCAAATTCGGTGAAAACAATGGCTTCGGCTACGGAATTGAGCGAGCAAAATATCAAAATCGACAAAGCCTACCTGGTGTCCTGCGTGAACAGCCGGGTGGAAGATTTAGCCGACGCGGCAGCCGTGGTCAACGGGCGCAAAGTCGCCGCCGGCGTGGAATTTTACGTTGCCGCGGCCTCCAGCGAAGTGCAGCATGAGAGCGAAAAACGCGGCGATTGGCAAACGCTGTTGGACGCCGGGGCCATTCCCCTGCCCCCGGGCTGCGGCCCCTGCATTGGATTGGGCAAAGGGCTTTTGGAAGACGGCGAAGTGGGCATTTCCGCGACCAACCGCAATTACAAGGGACGCATGGGTTCGCCCAACGCCCAGGCATATTTAGCGTCGCCGGCCGTGGTGGCGGCCTCGGCGATTGCCGGGAAAATCGATTATCCAATCGCGCCGCAAGCCGCGTCCATTTCCGGCAATTTTCGCGTGAATGAAACACCGGGCGGCGCCGCGGAACCGGTGCGAATTTTGGACGGCTTCCCGGAAACGCTGCAAGGCGAACTGATTTTTTGCTGCCAGGATAATCTCAACACCGATGGCATTTATCCCGGAAAATACACTTACATCGACGAATTTACCCCGGAACAGCAAGCCGCCGTGGTCATGGAAAACTATGACCCGGCATTCGGAAAAATCGTGAAAGACGGCGATATTTTAGTGGCCGGGTTTAACTTCGGCACCGGCAGTTCCCGGGAGCAGGCTGCAACCGCGTTGAAATATCGCGGAATACGCCTGGTGCTGGCCGGCTCGTTCAGCGAAACCTACAAACGCAATGCCCTGAACAACGGCTTTTTGGTGATCAATGCGCCGGATTTGGCGCGCGATTTAAAGGCCCGCTTCGGCACGGAAAAGCTGACCGTGCGCACCGGCCTGACGGCAGCCATTGATTTTCGCAGGTCTGTGCTGACACTGGACGGCAAAACTTATGCGATCAGCCCGGTGGGAACGGCTGCCCAGGAATTGGTGCTGGTCGGCGGCCTGGAAAATTGGGTAAAAGCGCAGTTGTGAGGGCGCTTTCTCCGGTAGTTTGTAAGTTTTCTGATTCTTATATGACCGGCGCGCCGGTTATCATCGCTTTTTTTGGGTTGATCGATTTGTGTCCAAACTCCGACGGAATTGCGAAATGACCTCCGAAAAAAAACGCCTTCAAGCCGCTAAAATTGAAAAAACGCCCTGGAAAAAATGGGGCCCGTACATGACCGAACGCCAGTGGGGCACGGTGCGGGAAGATTACAGCCCGGACGGCGACGCCTGGGCATACGTGACCCACAATGAAGCGCGCAGCAAAGCCTTTCGATGGGGCGAGGAAGGCATCGCCGGGATTTGCGATGACCGGCAATTGTTGTGCTTTTCCCTGGCGATGTGGAACGGGCGCGATCCCCTGCTCAAGGAGCGCATCTTCGGGTTGAGCGGGCCGCAGGGCAATCACGGCGAGGACGCCAAGGAATATTACTACTACCTCGACAGCACCCCCACCCATTCTTATATGAAAATGCTTTACAAATATCCTCAGCAGGAATTTCCCTATCGTTTATTGATTGAAGAAAATGGACGTCGCGGCAAGCAGGCCCCGGAATTTGAGCTGATCGATACCGGTGTTTTTGATGAGGATCGCTATTTTGACGTGTTTATCGAATACGCCAAAGCATCGCCGGACGATATTTTGATTCGCATTACCGCGCACAATCGCGGCAACAAAGCCGCCGAGCTGCACCTGCTCCCGCAGCTTTGGTTTCGCAATACCTGGAAATGGGGGCGCGATGATTATCAGCCGCGGCTTTCGGCGGCGGGAAAATCACGGGTGAAAATTGATCACGAAAATTTGGATACGCGCTACCTGTTTTGCGATGACGAGGGCTTGCGGGCGCTGCTGTTTTGCGATAACGAGAGAAATCTGCGCCGCTTGTACGGCGCGAAAAACCCGCCCGGTTTTTTTAAGGACGGCGTCAACGATTACCTGGTTTGGGGCGATCAACACGCCGTAAATCCCCGGCAAACCGGCACGAAGATGGCCGCGCATTATCATTTAAATGTGCCGGCCGGAAAATCGATGCGCGTGCAGCTTCGCCTGTCTGACCGTGGTTTGCGCAAGCCCTTCGGCGATTTCGATAAAATATTTCAACGGCGCACCAGCGAAGCGGATGAATTTTACGCGGAACTGCAAAAAGAGATCGCGAATAATGATGCGCGCAATGTGCAGCGACAGGCGTTTGCCGGAATGATGTGGACCAAGCAGTTTTATTATTACGACATCAGCCAATGGCTGCAGGGCGATCCCGGGCAGCCGCCTCCGCCCAAGGAACGCTGGCTGGGACGGAACGCGGCGTGGATGCATCTCAATAATGCCGAAATTATTTCCATGCCGGATAATTGGGAATATCCCTGGTACGCCGCCTGGGATCTGGCTTTTCACTGCATTCCTTTGGCGATGATCGACGCGGAATTTGCCAAGGAACAGCTCATTTTGCTGACCCGCGAGTGGTACATGCATCCCAACGGGCAATTGCCGGCCTACGAATGGTCGTTCAGCGATGTCAATCCGCCGGTGCACGCCTGGGCAACCTGGCGGGTGTATAAAATGGATCAAAAACGCAGCGGCAATAGCGACACGGATTTTTTGGAGCGGGTTTTTCACAAATTGCTGCTCAATTTTACCTGGTGGGTCAATCGGAAAGACAATGAAGACAACAATATTTTCCAGGGTGGATTTTTGGGGCTGGATAATATCGGCGTGTTCAATCGCAGCGAGGAACTACCCACCGGCGGGCACATCGAGCAGGCTGACGGCACCAGTTGGATGGCCATGTTTTCGCTGAATATGATGCGCATCGCCCTGGAGCTTTCCTACGCCAAGCCGATTTACCAGGATTTGGCAACCAAGTTTTTCGAGCATTTTCTCTACATCGCCGAGGCCATCACCAATATCGCCGGCAAGGGCATCGACATTTGGGATGAAGCGGACGAATTTTATTACGACGTGCTGCACACCCCCGAAAACGAATTGATCCCGCTCAAAGTGCGTTCAATGGTCGGTCTGATTCCCCTGTTGGCGGTTGAGGTGCTGGAGCCGCGGTGCATTAATTTGCTGCCGGAATTTCAAAAGCGGCTGGAGTGGTTTTTCGAGGATCGCAAGGATTTGGCGAACCTGGTGTCGCGCTGGCAGGTGCCGGGCGTGGGCGAACGTCATTTGCTGTCGCTGCTGCGCGGGCACCGCATGAAGCGGTTGCTCTATCGCATGTTGGATGAAACGGAATTTCTCTCGGAATACGGGGTGCGCTCGCTGTCGAAATATCACAAGGATCATCCCTATTTGTTTCACGCGGACGGGAAATTGTTCGATGTGGAATACCTGCCCGGCGAGTCGGATTCCTACATGTTTGGCGGCAATTCCAACTGGCGGGGGCCAATCTGGTTTCCGGTAAATTTTCTGCTCATCGAGGCGTTGCAGCGCTTTCATCACTATTACGGCGATGATTTCAAGGTGGAATATCCCACCGGCAGCGGCGAATATTTCACCATTTTGCAGATCGCCGATGAGTTGACCAAACGGTTGACGCGCATTTTTTTGCGCGATAAAAACGGGCGTCGCGCGGTTTTTGGCGACAATGAAAAATTCCAAAGCGATCCGCACTTCCGCGATTACATTTTGTTTCACGAATATTTTCACGGCGACGACGGCCGCGGCCTGGGCGCATCGCACCAAACCGGCTGGACGGGATTGATTGCCAAGCTGTTGCAGCCGCGGAAGTGAATGTCAAACGCTGGCGGTTTTGAAAACCTCCAATGTTTTTGAGAGTTCCTCGGCGCCGGATATTTTGGCGAAAGGTGTTAGGAGCAGCGCCGGAGGAGAAAAAACGGTCTTTCTGAAAATTTACTCTCTTGATACGCCGTCAACAAAAAGACCCTGGCGGTTTTGAAAAGCCCCAGGGTCTTGAATCATCGGATCAATAGCATCTTTTTCACCTGCTGAAAATCCCCGGCGGTGAAACGATAAAAATATACGCCGCTGGCCAGCGAATTGCCGCGATCATCGCGTCCGTCCCAAATTGCGTCGTAAATGCCCGGCTGCATTCGCCGGTCTGCCAGGGTGCGCACTTTTTGCCCTAACAAATTGTAAACAATCAGCGTCACTTTCGCCGCTTTGGGAATTTGAAAACGGATGCGCGTCTCCGGGTTAAAGGGATTTGGGAAATTTTGCGACAGCGCAAATTGCGCGGGCAATTGGCCGCCGGGCAGCGCTTCGATGCTGTTGAATTCCGTGATTCGCACGGTCACATTTTTGCTCGACGACAAACCGCCGGTATCCGTGGCCGTGACCGTCATAATCACGTCGCCAAAAAAACTGCCGTCCGTGGAAAGCTGCAAAATGCCGGTATTGGCGTTGTAATTGCGCAGCAGCGCGGGATTCGTTGCGCTGAAATCAAAACTCAGCGCGGAGTCCGGCGATTCCGGGTCTTCCACCAAATCCCACACGTTTAAAACAACCGTGGAATCCTTCCAAAAGCGGATAAAACCGGGAAAATTGCTGAGGTCGGGCGGGTCTTCCACCTGTGTAAACGTTGCCCGGAAAATATCGCTGGCCGCCGCGCCGCTCGGGTCTGTCGCCGTTACCGTGACGAGACCGCTGCCGGCGAAATTGGCTTCCGCATCCAAAATAAAACTGCTGCCTTCAATGCGCGGGGAAATGCCGGCGTCGCCCGAAGCCGTGAATGTCAGCGGATCGCCGTCGAGATCGATAAACATGGCGTGCAAATCGGCAACGAGGGTGATCGGCCCGCTATCTTCGGCAAAAACAACGTCTTGCAGCGGCGTGAGCAACACCGGCGTCTTGGTTTGAACGGACACGGAAATCGTATCCGAATCAGCGCCGTTTTCCGGATCGCGAACGCTGAATTTCACCGAGAAAACGCCGAAGCTGTCCGCCGTGGCGGAAAAAATGGCGACATGCGTGATGGGATCGATGGCAATTTGGAGATCGGAAGTGTCGATGATTGCCGATTTATTACTCGCCGAAAGCACACGTGCTTGCCAGGTGAGTTGGGAATCCGGGTGATCGGCGTCCACGGCGAAATTGTCCAGATCCAGCGAAAAAGTGCTGTCGATTTTGATGGCGACATTTGGCAGTTGCGGAAAAATCACCGGCAAATCATTCACCGGGTTCACGGTGACGATGACAGTCGCCTGTCCGCTGCCGCCAAAGCCGTCCGCGATGCTGTAATTAAAGGTATCCGCGCCGAAAAAATTGCCCGCGGGCGTGTAGCGCAGTTTGTCGTCGGAGGTTCGGGAAACCGCGCCGTTTTGCGGCTGCGTAAATTCCGTAATCGAGAGCGGGTTATTTTCCGGATCGCTGTCGTTTTGCAGCACATCGATGGTCAGCGGCGTATCTTCATCCGTGCTTTTGTCATCGTTTTGCGCGACGGGCGGGGCATTTACCGGGAAGCTGAAATTCGTCAGCAGCATTGATGACGGTGTGTATGTTATTTCAAAAGCGGATGTGTCGATGCCGGTGATGGCGCTGAATTGGCCGCTGCGAAAACCGTATCGCATGATTTCCAGCGTATCCGCCGGGGCGGGCGTGTACCCGTTGATCAGGCTCAGGTTCAGGGTGCTGCCATCCAAAGCCATAAATCCGCTGACATCCAGCAAATCGTGTTCGCTGCCGACGGTTGTGCCGCCCAATTCGATGTTTACGGTTGCCGACGTTGACGCGGGATACCCGCCGATCAATTCCAGAATTCCCGGGGATGCGCCCGGCTCGATGACGCCGTTATTCGTAAATGTTGCCAACGAAATATCCAAAACGCTGCTGCCGCGAATGGTTGCAAACGGCTGGTTGGTCAACGCCCGCGACACGGTCAGCGTATCGAAAAATTCCAGCGCGCCGAAATTGTCGATATCCACTTGCAGCACGGAGGGCCCGCTGTTCGCGGTTTTGGTAATCACGCCGTAATTGGTAATTTTACCGCCGTTGGGATCGAGAAATTCCAGGGTTCGCCCGCTTTGAATATTGAAACGGCCGTTTTCCCGGTTCAATATTTCCGCGCCGTTTTTCACCTGCCATTTTCCACTAATCATCGACCAGTTGATCATCCCGTTATTATTGAACCGGCGACCGTTTTGCACGCGGTTGTTGCCGCCGGATATATTAAATGTATTGTTAATGTTAAATTCGCCGCTCCCGGTGATCAGCCCGCGTTCCCAATTCATCACGCCGTCGATATTCACCGGGCCGTTGCCGTGCAGCACCGTGCCGGAGCCGCGTAATGTAAGGGTTGTCGGCGCGTCAATCAGCAGACCGTTCTGTCCTTCCACGCGCAAATCGAGGTTGTTAAAATCAGCAAATCCGGCCCCGGTGAGAACCACATTTGTCCACGCGTGACTGCCGCCGGTGATGGCGAATTCCGCGCCGCCGGCAATCGTGAAAAGCCCGTTTTGGCTGACCGTGTTCGTCAAAATTTTCAGAATGCCGCTTTGGATATTGATCCGGTTGGAATTTTCGATAAAGATTTCGATATTGATGGCGCTGCTATTGTTGCTTTTGTTAATAATGCCCTGGTTGCGGATGATCCCGCTATTTTCAGCGGCAAAAAGCTGGTCGATGTTCGCGTCCGCGAAAATATTAAAAATGGCGCCGGCCGGGTTGAAAAAAATAGCGTCGTTGGCCATGCGAATATCTCCGGTTCCGCTCCAGTCCGCCCGGTGGGTATTGATCAACGTGCCGCCATCGAGCGTTTTAATATCCGAGTTGCCGCCGCTGAGCGCCAGCAGCCCGCTTGCCGTCACCGAGCCGCTTCCGGTAATCGTGCCGCGCACCCAATTGAAAGTGTTGAGCACGTTTACATTGCCGTTTGCGACCAACGTGCCCTTCGTTTGAGTGAGTTGCCCGAGCGTGTTGCTGGAATTAAAAATAAATTCACCGCTGACGATCTTCATCTCCGGGTTTCCGGTGAGATCGCCGGAAAACGTCGTAACACCGCCTTTTATCTCGATCAACCCGGTGTTCGACAGGGGCACGCCGGGTGCAAAATTGTGGGCGCCGTCTTTGATGATCAAAGCGGTACTGTCGGAGAATTCGAGCATTCCGGCGTTGAAATCGCTGCTGCGTTGAAGCTGTAACCGTCCGCTGAGTATTTGAACCGTTCCCGTATTTATC
>CAYVDX010000041.1:0-12244 GCA_964450485.1 uncultured Calditrichaceae bacterium | reverse complement strand
TCTTTTGTCAAAAAGAGCGTAAAAAGATTGACATGCAAGACTTTTGGTTCTATATTCTGTTCTGTATTTAGAACTAAATAAAGGATAAAAAAGTGGAAAAATTTAGTGTTTCCAACGATATTATTCCCATCGGTGATTTTAAAGCGGGTCTATCCAAATGGTTAAAAAGTGTCCAAAAAACCGGACATCCACTGGTTATAACGCAGAACGGTCATCCGGCCGGCGTTCTTTTATCACCGGAAGAATATGACGCCCTTGTCTATCAAAAATTATTTATCGAGTCTGTAAACAGGGGGATATCTGATGCTGAATCCGGTGCTGTTTATTCAACTGATGAACTGCGAAAAAAATTGAAAGACCGGAGAGCCGAAAGGCATTTGCGATGACGGTCATTTGGACGACTGAAGCGTTAGAGAATTTAAATGAAATCGAGGAATTTATCGCACGCGATAGCCCGAAAAATGCTTTAATTTTCATTGAAGCATTGATAGATCACGGCGAATCGCTTTTTCAGAATCCCAAAATCGGTCGAGTGGTACCGGAAATATCAAATCCTCAAATCCGCGAACTCATTTTTAAGAAATACCGTCTTGTTTATCGGATCAGTGGAAATCAGATTGAGATACTGACCGTGTTTGAAGGTCACAAGTTGTTAAGCATTGACAACATCCAAACAAAGAGAAATGATCGATGAATCAAACAAAACGAATCGCAGTACTCCCCGGCGACGGGATTGGCCCGGAAGTGATGCAGCAGGGATTGCGCCTGCTGAAAACACTACAGGAACCATTGGGTTTACACTTTGAATTTGAGGAAAACCTGGCCGGCGGAAGCTGCCTGAAAGCGCACGGCGTGCCGATTTTGGAGAAAACCCTGAATGCCTGTCAACAAGCCGACGCAGTGCTGTTAGGCGCAGTCGGTCTGCCGGAATTTGACAACAACCCGCCGCATCTCAAGCCGGAGCGCGCGTTGTTGGGATTGCGCGCGGCATTGGGCGTTTATTGCAACCTGCGTCCGGCGAAATTATATGGCACGCTCATCGATGCGTCGCCGCTCAAGCGCGATATTGTTGAAGGCATTGACCTTGTCGTCGTGCGCGAGTTGACCGGCGGAATTTATTTTGGCAAACCGGCCGGCATTTTTGCGGAAAACGGCGGCGAACGCGCGGTGAACTCGATGGTTTACCGCGAGGATGAAATCCAACGGATTGCCCGCCAGGCGTTTGAATTGGCGCGCAAGCGACGCAAAATGGTGACATCCGTTGATAAAGCCAATGTGCTGGAAGTCTCGCAGCTTTGGCGAAAAGTGGTGGAGCAAGTCGCGGCGGATTATCCGGATGTAACGCTGGAACACATGCTCGTCGATAATTGCGCCATGCAATTGGTGCGCTGGCCAAAACAGTTTGACGTGATTCTCACCGGAAATCTGTTTGGCGACATTCTCAGCGACGAATCCAGCGTGTTGACCGGGTCCATCGGCATGCTGCCCTCTGCCAGCATTGGCGACGGCGCGCCGTTGTACGAACCGGTTCACGGCACTGCCCCGGATATTGCCGGGCAGGGAAAAGCAAACCCGATTGCCATGTTGGCGTCGATTGCCATGATGCTGGAATTAACTTTTGATCGGCCCGAAGCTGCCCGCGCAATTGAATCAGCGATAGAAACCGCGCTGACAAACGGCTGTCATACAGCGGATCTTCGCCTCTCCGGCGGCACGCTCCTTTCCACGACGGAAATGGGAAAAATGATTATCGAACAAACATTGCTAAATTTGGTACGAGTTAGTGTTTGAGCAGCATCCGTTTCACAGTGAATTTAAACATCTTGAAAAAACGATCGGTTGCTGAAAAAAACTTGACATACGTCAGTAAAATGCTAAATTGTTCGCAATTGAAAATGACAAAACAGCGAGGCAATTTATTTTTTAGAATAAAACTGATTTAACACGACAACACATTGCTTATCAAGAAAGGCGTAGGGACTGGCCCGATGACGCCTTGGCAACCTGCCGAATCACACGCGACGCGGCAAGGTGCTAACTCCTGCAAAGAGGCGACTCTTTGAGAGATAAGCGAAACGAAAGTTTCGATGCCCTTCTCTCTTTGAGAAGGGCATTTTTTTTGTCTGGATGCCAGCACTGGAGTGCGGACTTTAGTCCGCCTGTGTTTTTCATAATGCGTGAAAACGTGAAGCGTGATTGGGTGCTAATCGCTGAAAGCTGACTGCTGAAAAATGAGGAGTGTTGACTTGACACTCGTTACACAGCTCTGCTGTGTAACGTCTTTCCGGAGGCTCTGCCTCAAGTGTTGAAGAATGATACTAACGATCGAAGGCTAACGGAACGGAGCATTTTATGATTGAACAAAATCGAAACATATCTGCTGACCATGACAAAAAAACGGTGCCGCTCGGCGCTTTCATTTGCGAAAACGGGCAAACACTGGAGAATGTGGATGTCCATTTCGAAACATGGGGAAAACTGTATGACCGCGGCGATAATGTCATTTTAATTTGTCATGCCCTGACCGGTACCAGCCATGCGGCCAGCGGCGCGCTTGATCCTTCGCCCGGCTGGTGGGAATTTTTTATCGGCCCGGGAAAGCCGATTGATACCGACCGCTATTTCGTGATTTGCGCGAATTCGATGGGTGGATGTTCCGGCAGCACCGGGCCGGCGTCAATCAATCCGCAAACCGGCAATCCATACGGCGTTCGCTTTCCGATGATCACCATTCGCGATATGATTCGCGTGCAAAAACGGCTGTTAGACAGGCTTGGCATCCGGCGGCTGCATTGCGTCACCGGGGCGTCCATGGGCGGGATGCAGGCGTTGGAATGGGCGGCAAATTACCCGGGTTTCGTCGATGCGATCATTCCGATGGCAACGCCGGGCCGGGCGTATCCCCAGTCGATTGCCTTTCGCAAAGCGCAGCGCAAAGCGATCATGCTCGACCCGGATTGGCGCGACGGCGATTATTACGGCAAATCCATCCCCAAACGCGGGCTTGAACTGGCGCGGATGATGGGATTCATCTCCTATCGTTCCGAACGGGAATTTGCCCAGCGTTTCGGCAGAAATTTTGTGGATGCGAAATATCTGTCGCTGCACGGGCGTTTTGAAATCGAGCAATATTTGGAATATCACGGGCAAAAGTTAGCGGAATGGTTTGATGCGAACACCTATTTGTATCTCTCCAAATCAATGGATTTGCACGATTTAGGGCGCGACTCTGCTAGCTACGAAGCGGGCGTCCGGCGCATCCAATGCCCGGTGCAAATGATCGGTTTTGACTCGGATCAACTGTTTCCCTGCCATCAGCAGCGGGAAATCGCCGAGTTGCTCAAGCCGGTGAATCCGCGGGCGCACTATTACGAAATCAAAACGCTTTACGGGCACGACGCCTTTTTGATCGAAAAAGAAGCAATCAGCAAAATCGTCAGCAATTTTTTGGCAAAATTATCACACAAAACAGAGGGGAAGAAGTATGTTGCATGATTTGGAAATACGGAATGGCAAATTGGACGCAGCGCAGGATCAACCGGCCGAAACCGGTCGTTATCTCGATGGATTGGAAAATTGCCGGTTTCAAACCCGGGCAATTCACGCCGGGGTGAACCCGGACCCGCACACCGGCGCAATGGTCACGCCGATACATCAAAGCACCACGTTTTTATTTGAGGCAATGGGACAGCCGGGAGAATACGAATATTCCCGCTGCGGAAATCCCACCCGCAAGGCATTGGAAGATAATTTGGCGGCGTTGGAAGGCGGGGTGTTTTGCGCGGCGCTGGCCACCGGTCAAATGGCGGAGTTGACCTTGCTCAACCGCTTCGTCAAGGGTGATCACATCATCTGCGGCAACGATGTGTACGGCGGAACCATTCGCCTGCTCAATCATCTCCAAAAACAGGCCGGTTTGGAAGTGAGTTATCTTTCCATGACCGACCCGGCGCGGGTGGCGGCGGCCGTTCAACCGAACACCAAAGCGCTGTGGATCGAAACGCCGTCCAACCCTTTGTTTAATATTGTGGACATCGCCGCGATGGCGGAAATCGCGCAATCCCATGATTTGGTCTCCATCGTGGATAACACCGTGCTGACCCCATTTTACCAACAGCCGCTGGCGCTGGGCGCGGATTTTGTGATCCATTCCGCCACGAAATACCTGAGCGGACACAATGACGGTCTCGGCGGGGCGATCATTTGTAAGCACGAGCAGCATGTGGAAGAAACGGCGTTTATTGCCAATGCATTGGGCGGCGTGCTGGGCGCGTTTGACGCCTGGCTGATCCTGCGCGGCATCAAAACCCTGCCGCTGCGCATGAGGGAACATCAGAAATCGGCGCTGCAAATCGCGCAATTTTTGGAGCAACATTCCGGGGTTTCGCAGGTTTATTATCCCGGACTGGCGTCGCATCCCCAGCATGATCTCATTCAAAAACAAATTAGTGGTTTTGGGGGAATGATCAGCTTCAAAGTCGCCGGCGGCATTGAAGCGGCGCGGCGGATCGTGGAAGGTACGCGCTTGTTCGCCACCACGGAATCATTTGGCGGGGTAGAGTCGCTGATCCAGCATCCCCAAACCATGAGCCATTCCTCCATGACGCCCGAAGCGCAAGCAGAAGCGGGAATTACGGAAAACCTGGTGCGTATTTCCGTCGGGCTGGAAGATGTCCGGGATTTGCTGACTGATTTGGACCGGGCGTTGCCGCAGCGGCGGAATGCTTCCGCCGAATGATTATGTAGGAGTGTGTCGTGACATCTGTTAAATTATGGGAAATTGAGCAACCGGACGCCGATTTTTAATTTTACATTGGTAACGACTCGAAAACGTGTTATAATTCATCATTCTGATATTATATGATCAATTTTAGACGAAGGGAAATCCCTCCTTGTGAAATATGAATGATGTGTTAGCCCCAAAATTCATCGTGGGGATGAAAGGATGCTAAAAACCTTTTATAGCCCTTTTAAGGGCTTACAAGCAATAAGCGCGTAACATCACTTACAATTTTGAAGGGAGAATATCCGGGAAAAAATCGAATTATGAAAGGTTTAAATTGTAGTAAACGCAAATTTGCGTTTACTACAATTTGCGCCCGGAAATTTTCGGGCTTTTTCAACGATTTCCCGATGCCAAACCCACATTTTGCACTGCCCGGATTCTCTGTTTCTACACTTCCCGGTTCGCGGGTTAAGAAAAATAAAAACGCATCCATTCAGCGATCAGGGTTATCAATTGGGCCTGATGAAAAAGCAGTGTAAAACCATGATCGGCGGAATCCATGTGATGAACCCGGGTTTGATTTTCAGGGTTAAGGGATTGCAATGGCTTTTCAAAATGTTGGCGATAATTATAAAACGCCGGGCTGCCCGCGGAATAAATGAGACATAATTTTACGCCGTTTTTATTTAATATGTGAAATCCTTCCACCCATCGTTCAGCTGAAAGCGGTTGTGAAGTATCCCCGGGTTCATCCGCGGTTGCCGGGGTGGTTTTAACCGCTTTTAAATTCGCCGGGACCTGTTTGAGCATTTTAAAAATATCGCTTTTGCCGGCGAGAATGTTTGACCAGCCGCGCGTGCTAAACAACCGTTTTTTGTAAGATGCGATCATATACCCTTTGCTGAATTGGGTAAACAATTCAATTGGAACGATCCCGACGATACGAGAATCTTCGCAGGCGGTAAAAAAAGCCGCGTCCGCACCGGAACAAATCCCGGAAAGGACAAATTTTTTGACGTCCCTTTTTGAAGAAATAAAATCCATCGCAACCCGGGCTTCCAAAATGCTGCTTTCATCAAAGGATAACTCGTCCCTGCGCCGCGGGCTGTCGCCGATACCGGAAAAATCGAACCGAAAGGTGATAAAACCATCGGCGGCCATTTTCCGGGCTAATTGCACATACAGACGGCTCGGCCCCACGCGATGAAGCAAGCCGGAATTGAGTAAAATAATTGCCGGTTTATTTGGATCAACCTTATCCGCCGGAGGATCGGCAACAACGCCAACCAGGCTTTTATTGGTTCCAAAATGCCAGACTTTTTCATTCATTTATCGTCCTTTTGCAGCCATTCGACAATTGTATTCAACGCTTCGTTGGGCATTAAAACCGAAGAATAACCCGACTCTTTGCGCCACACCCGCGCTCCGGTTATCATTTCCGCCTGGCAAAGCGCACCGTTATTCTCAAAATGTTTTTGAAGCGCATCAATTTCGGATCGCTTCGCGTTGTTGATAATCAATGTCTTTTTTGCCGACGGATTGTGCCGCTGCATTAAATCGATCTGTTCAATTTCCCGGCAAAATGAGGCGCTAAATGGGAATCCCAGCACTTGCAGATTTTCACTATGCCGGATTTCGGGCGGCGGGCGGTGCAATAAGTCCTTTAGCCAGGCGTCGTGCATATCGATTACCTCTGACAAATATTGCTTTCCATTAATCACCACATCCCACAACGCCAGTTTTTCGATAGCGAGATTTTCCGCGGCGATGGCCGCCAGTGTCGCGCCCAGGCGCATGCCCGCCAGTGAAATCCGCGAAATGCCGGCATAATCGCGCAACTCTTCAACCGCCGCTGCAATGTCGCCTGTCCACTGGGAAATGCTGCCGTCAATCGATGCGCCGTGGGAATCCCCGGTAGCGAAATAATCAAATCGCAGCACATGAAAACCGCAACCCGAAAGGCGATTCGCCAATTCCAGAATTGCCCGATGCGCCCGCATGTATTCCTGCCCGATCGGATTGCATAATACCAATCCTTCGCGTCGGTCGCGTGAGGGATGCGCCGCATGATATGCGCCAAAAAGCTGTTTAGCGGGTTCGCCAAAGTGAAAACAGTTCATAGAATCGAGGCTGATGGATTAACGCTTATCCTTTACGTTTACGAGTTTTTTTAATCGACCAATAATGCCTTTACCTGAATCCGCTTTTTTGAGGGCAGCGTTTGCAGAAGCGTTTTCCGGGGCGGAAAGAGCGGCTGCGCTGCATCTCGCGGCAAGTTGTTGCAGGGTTTGCAGCAAAATATCTCTCGGGTTTAATTTTGCGCCGATTCGCTTTTCGATCTGTCCGATCACTTGCACAGCCAATAATGAGTGCCCGCCGAGATCGAAAAAATTGTCATTCCTGCCAATTTTTTTGACGCCGAGCGCCTCAGCCCAGATCCGGGCAATGGATAATTCCATCGGCGTTTCCGGCGCATCAAAAATATCCGCGGCTTGATCAAACTGTGCTCCGGGTATCGGCAGGGCTTTTCGATCAATTTTGCCATTCGGCGTCAGCGGGAGCTGATCCGGCATCACAAAATCAGACGGGATCATAAACGCCGGCAGCTTTTTCCGCAGAAAACGCCGTAAATCACTGGGTTTCAACGGATCATCATCGTTGTTGATAATGTAAGCGATCAACCGTTTGTCGCCGCCCGGAAATTCCCGGTCAACGACAACAGCTTGGGATATCATTTTATGCTCATTGAGCGCGGTTTCGATCTCGCCTAATTCGATGCGGAAACCGCGAATTTTAACCTGGTGATCCATCCGCCCCAGGAACTCGATATTTCCATCCGGAAGCCAGCGGGCCAGATCGCCGGTTTTGTATAAACGTAGAGCGTGGGGCGTAGGGCGTAGGGCGTTAAGCGTGGAGCGAAGGGCGTTAAGATTATTCGCTTTACGCTCCACGCTCCACGACCCACGCTCCACGCTCTCCACTCCTCGCTCCTCGATTTTTACAAACCGCTCCGCCGTCAACGCCGGGCGATGCAAATAACCCCGCGCAACGCCGTCGCCGCCGAGATACAATTCGCCCGGCGCGCCAATTGGAACGGGCTGCATGTTTTTATCGAAAATATACGCTTGTGTGTTGGCGATTGGCTTGCCAATGGTTTCGACGCCATTTTTCTCTCGCAGCGTGAAGGTCGAGTAGGTGGCGTCTTCCGACGGCCCGTAAAGATCAAAAACGCGCTCGACCCCGCTTTCGTATAATTGATTAACAACCGCTGCCCTGAGTGGTTCCCCGGCGAGATTGACCGTGCGAACGCTTTTCGGAATGGCATTCTGGCGCAGCAGTTCAACCATCGCCGATGGCACTGTATTGATCAAACGAACCTGGTTTTTTGCCGGCAGGCTTGGCAATTCAAGCGCGTTTTCAGCTAAAACGATGGTTCCGCCCCAACTCAGCGGCGTAAAAATTTCGAAGACGGAGAGATCGAAACAAATGGATGTGGAAGCGAGAACGCCCTGCAAATCTTTTTCATCAAAAACGGTTTTTGCCCAATGCAGCAACGCGGCGGTGTTTCGATGTTCGATGGCAACGCCTTTGGGTTTGCCGGTTGAGCCGGAGGTATAAATGATGTAAGCCAGGCTTTTGGAAGTCAGGGGGATTTTCGGATTCGCAGTGTTCTCTTTTGCGATTGCAGCCCAATCACTGTCGAGGCATACCATTGAAATTTGAAATTTGAAATTTGAAATTTGGGAGAATAAATTTTTCTGCGTGATTAGCAAATTCAGGTTGGCGTCTTTGATCATAAACGTCAATCGTTCGGTAGGATAATTTGGATCGAGCGGAACATACGCTGCGCCTGCTTTGAGAATACCCAATATCCCGACGAGCATTTCCAGGGATCGATTCATACAAACGCCGATTAAATCTCCCGGGTTCACACCGCGCTTTAATAAATAATTCGCCAGTCGGTTGGCACGGCTGTTCAGTTGCTCAAAAGTCAGTTTGTCTTCCCGCCAAACGGCCGCAATGGCTTCCGGGGTTCGTTTAACCTGCCTTTCAAACAGGTGATGGATACATACCGCTTTTGGGTAATCCATCGCCGTATCAATCCAATCGCCAAGGATTTTATTTTGCGATGTCGGGTTGAGAATCGGCAAGACAGCAATGGGCTTCCCGGGCTGCGCGACAATGCCTTCCAACAGCGTTTGGAAATTCGCCAGCATCCTTTGGATGGTCTCCGGCAAAAACAAATCAGCGCTGTATTCCATGTAAAATCGAAATTTCCCTTCGACTTCCACGGCTGCCAGACTGAGATCAAATTTGGATGTTTGGCTGGGAATTTCTATTGGCGAAACTTTTAAACCGGGCATCTCCGGCGGTTGCCACGGCGAGTTTTGAAAGACAAACATCGCCTGAAACAGCGGATTGCGGCTCATGTCCCGTTGCGGCCGGAGCGTTTCGACCAGTTTTTCAAAGGGCACATCCTGATGGGCGTAGGCGTCTAAACAAACCTGGCGAACCTGCTGCAAAAATTCACGAAAAGAGGATTCACCGGAAACCTCGCCGCGCAGAACCAGGGTGTTCGCAAAAAAGCCGATCAAATGCTCGACTTCCGAATGATTCCGCCCGGCAATCGGCGAACCCACGGCAATATCGGTTTGCCCGGAATAGCGATGCAAAAACACCTGGAACGCCGCCAAAAGCAGCATGAATACGGTTACATTTTCATCCCGGCTGAGCGTTTTTAACGATTGCGTCAACGCCTCGCTCAATTCCAGCGACGCCTGCGCTCCGCGATAGGCTTGTTCAGCCGGACGTGGAAAGTCGGTGGGCAATTGCAAAATCGATACGTTTTCAAGCTGCCGTTTCCAATAATCCAACTGCCGATTGAGCGTATCGCCTGTCAGCCATTGTCGCTGCCAGGCCGCAAAATCAGAATATTGAATCGCTAATTCATTCATCTCCGGCGAGCGTTTTTGGCAATGCGCGCGGTAGCGTTCGCCGATTTCCCAAAGTATTATCTCCAGCGACCGGCCGTCGGAGATAATGTGGTGCATGGTCAGCAGCAGGATATGATCATCATCGCGCAGCTTCAGCATCCAACCGCGAAATAAGGCCCCGTTTTGCAGATCAAACGGCAGAAACGCTTTTTCGGAAATGATTTTTTCAGCCGTTTTTTTCTGTTCGTCTTCGGTAAAAGTTGTCAGATCTTCGATGCGCAGGGAAAAATCTCCCGGCGGGGAAACCGTTTGAATCGGTTGACTGTTGTGCGTTGAAAATGCCGTGCGCAGCGCCTCATGCCGTGCGACGATTTCCAGCAGACATTTTTGCAAAATATTCACATCCGGGCGGCCGGTCAGGCGCAGGGCGAGCGGAATATTGTAAGCGCTGTTTCGCGGCTCAAGGCGATCCAAAAACCACAGCCGCTGTTGCGCGAAAGAAAGCGGGCGGCGGCTGTCGCCTGAAACGGGTTTAATCGGCAAGCGAACCGGCTCTTGATTATTTTGCAGATGCGCATCGATTTTTTTGGCGAGACCGGCAATGGTCGGCGTTTCAAAAAAGCCGCGCACGGATATTTCGACATTAAAGGCGTCGCGCATTCGGGAAATGAGTTGAATGATTTTCAACGAATGACCGCCAAGATCAAAAAAGTTGTCAAAAATCCCGATGCGTTCGATTCCTAAAACCGCGGACCAGGCGTTTGCAACCAATTCCTCGATGTGATTTCGCGGCGAGACAATGGTTTTTTCTGAAACAGAAGATGTTGAAGCCGGCGCCGGCAATGCCCGGCGATCAATTTTACCGTTGGGCGTCAATGGAAAGTTTTTCATAAAAACGAAGTGCGCCGGAACCATGTAACGCGGCAGGCTTTGCGCTAATAAATTGCGTAATTTCGCCGCTTCCAAAAATTTTTCATTTTCAGTGACGAGATACGCGGCAAGTTGTTTATTGCCGGGCGTGTCTTCCCGCGCAACCACAACTGCCTGCGCAATTGCCGGATGTTCGGTCAACGTTGCTTCAATTTCTCCCAATTCAATTCGAAATCCGCGAATTTTAACCTGGTGATCGATCCGCCCGAGAAATTCCAACTCGCCGGTGGGTCGATAACGCATTAGGTCGCCGGTCTTGTACAAACGAAAAGAGAAGGGAGAAGGGGGAAGAGCGCTTATTTCGCCCCTCGCTCCCCGCCCTTCGCCCTTCTCTCCTCGCCCTTCAATTTTTACAAATCGCTCCGCCGTCAATTCCGGTCGATTGAGATACCCCCGCGCCAGGCCGTCGCCGCCGATATAAAGCTCGCCCGGCACGCCGGCCGGCACGGGCTGTTGATGCGCATCCAACACATAAAATTGGGTATTGGCAATTGGAAAACCGATAAAAACGTTTTCGGCATTTTCAATTTTTTTCACCGCCGACCAAACAGTGGTTTCCGTTGGGCCATACATATTCCATAATGAATCGCAGCGCATTAGCAAATCCGCCGCCAAATCAGCAGGCAATGCCTCGCCGCCGCACAGAATTTTTAGCGGAAATTTTTCTTTCCAACCGCTGTCAATAAGCATCCGCCAGGTGGCCGGCGTGGCTTGCATGATTGTTGCGCCGCTGGTTTTCAACAACTTCAAAAGCTGCAAACCGTCAGCGGCGGCTTCCGATGACGCCAGCGCTGTTGTTGCCCCGGAAATAAGCGGCGCATAAAGCTCCAGCGTCGCAATATCAAAAGATAATGTCGTAACACTCAAGAGAATATCGCCCGGTTTAATTCCCGGTGACTGCTGCATGGCGCACAGAAAATTAGTCAATGCGCGATGTGAAATTTGCACGCCTTTGGGTTTGCCGGTTGAGCCGGAAGTATAAATGACGTAAGCCAGGTTTTCGGAGTTTAGGGTGATTTTCGGATTTGCAGTGTTCTCATTTGCGATTGTAGACCAATCACTGTCGAGGCTTATTATTGAAATTTGAAATTTGAAATTTGAAATTTGGGAGCGTAAATTTTTCCGCGTGATTAGCAAATTCAGACCGGCGTCTTTGATCATAAACGCCAGGCGTTCGGAAGGATAATTTGGATCGAGCGGCACATACGCCGCGCCGGATTTGAGAATGCCTAAAAGCGCGATCAGCATCTCCGGGGAGCGATCCAGGCAAATTCCCACCAGCGTTCCCGAACCAACAGCGTGTCGTTTTCTTAAAAAATGCGCGAATTGATTTGCGCGTTCATTGAGCGTTTTGTAAGTGAGCCGGTTTGCATTATTACCGTTTGAATCCGGGGTTGGGAAAATAGCGGCAATTGCATTTGGGGTTTGTTTTGCCCGCGCTTCAAAAAGTTCGTAAAAACAGCGGTTTTGGGGATAATCCGCTTCGGTTGCATTCCACTCGATTAGCATTTTTCGCCGCTCAACATCCGTCAAAATCGGCAGCGTTGCAATGCTTTGATCGGGGTCGGCGACCACGCCTTCCAGCAGCATTTGATAATGATCCAGCATTCGCTCGATGGTATCGGCATTAAAAAGATCGGTGTTGTACTCAATT